>CAZZPR010000010.1:0-53259 GCA_964655655.1 uncultured Desulfobacteraceae bacterium
CGGCATCCTATGAAAAACGAACTTTATTAATACTTCGAGTTAAGTTCGTTGGAAGATTCAAATTCAAGGCACACAAACCCTGAGGAATGAGGCGTGCTTATGGTACGTTGCAGTGACCTGCCTGCAGCAGGCAGGCGAAGGATGCAGCGCAACGAGGCCCTTCGACTTTGCTCAGGGCTATTAGCTTGTCGAATGGAAGTTGGATTTTTTACGAAGCCATGAATTATCAAATAAAAGGCATCCAGGAATTATCCCCTATTTTTAAGGCTAACAAAGTACTCCAATTAATTCAAATTATTTTTAACCCTTTATCTCACCCTGGCTTTTTCAATTTATTGGAATTTTTCCGAATGCCGGAAAGAAAGAAGATGGTGTCCCATCCCTAAATGTCCTGCCCTTGAAAAAGTGTAAAGTGATATTATTGGGCAATTCAGCAAAAAATGGGCACCAATACCAAAGGGAGATCTTTGTATTTGGGTACCCTGGTAACCAACTGAACAGCACAGTTTGGGTGTGCCTCGGAAAAAAATATGCCTCTGTACCGGGAAATGTACCTTTCAGCCCCTTTTATCGAAAAGCAGCCCTATCATCTCTTCCAGCCTTGCTGCAATATCCAGCATCTCCTTGAACGGAATCTCCCTTATTACGTGGCCTGTGGACCCGTCTGTCACCGTCACCATTAACCTGCCCGAGGCCTTGTGTACTGAGAACTGAAGATCCACGTCATTGATTATATTCAGGTTGGCCTGCATCTCCTCCATTTTTTCATTTATCTTGGATATATCCGGGCCCTCTTCCTTTTTGGCCTCTTTTTTTTCGCCCGGTTTTTCCATGTCATTTAACGGGGACTTTAAATCGGAAGAGACAACAGGTGGCTTTCCGGTTATTTCGATTTTTTCGATTGCCATGATTTCTAATCGCCTCCTTATCTTCATTTATCGGAATTCGGAGTAAAAACTTGAGCGAAACCCGGTGAACTTATCCAATATTATTCCCCCTATTATTCTCGGTCAACTACTAATTCACCACCCGCTTCGCTCGAGGCGCAGAGGGCGCGGAGAGTTTAAATTTTTTCCCTTGCCGTCCCCTCAACGGCAAGGGAAAACAATGTCCTATGGGGGGAGGAAAGCTTCTTTTGTTTTTCGCCCTCTCAGCGAAAAACAAAAAGGAAGATTTCTCAGCGTTCTCAGCGTTCTCTGCGGTGAAAATTAAGGACCTTTTAACCCGGCAAATATGATCTTTGGTTTAATTAAAGGTGATAGAGGGAGGGAGGCCAAGAGATTTCATTTAAGATTTTTTGGAAACCTGACGATAATGTAGTCGAAAGTTTAAAAAATAAATAAGGAAAGGAGGTGAAAGGGTAAAAAAGGCCGGCAAGGATGCCGGGCAAAGGTTGAGGATGCACCCCTTATATATCCGGGGTAAGACTACAAACCAAAAAATCAAGGAGGATTAGTCATGAGTTTGATAATTAACCACAATATGATGGCCATGACAGCGGCCAGGAATTTGGCAAATGTATATGATGCCCTTTCCACATCAACACAGAGGCTCTCCTCTGGCTTGAGGATCAATTCCGCTGCTGACGACGCGGCAGGACTTGCTGTTCGTGAGACAATGAGGGCGGATATCGCGGTTCTCAACCAGGGAGTAAGAAACGCAGGGGACGCTATCTCTCTTATACAGACCGCAGAGGGCGCCCTCTCCGTTATCGACGAAAAACTAATAAGGATGAAAGAGCTGGCGGAACAGGCAGCCACGGGCTCATACACCACCGCGCAAAGAGAGATCATGGACAGTGAGTACCAGGCCATGGCGGACGAAATAGACCGAATAGCAAACGCCACGGATTTTAACGGCATCAAGCTGCTTGACGGTTCTGTTTCTGCACAGTCTTCAAGCGGAATCAAGATACACTTCGGAACTGCAAATGACTCCGCTGAGGACTACTATTATATAAATGTTGGAGACATGAGGGCCACTGAAAGTTCCGGATTGCAGGTCGGCGGCGGCGCCACCGCGGAGATACTCACTGCGAGCACCGGGTTCGCCACCAAGGACTCCACTTCCATCGGTACCGGCTACTTTGGTTACTACTACGACCAGAGCGCTGATCAAAGCGGTACCAACACCGAGATAGGCGACCTGGCAGGGTTCTACCAGGTTACATCCGGGGCCAATACCCTGAGCGACCTGGTACAGCAAATCAACCAGGGAACCGCTGCCCGTGCATTCGCTACAATATCCGATCCCGCGGGTGATATAGCTGACGAAGATAGTATAATACAAATTGGCGACCAAAAGGTTATATACTTGGATGTGAGCACTCAGGATAGCTTAACTTCAGACGGCACCTATACGGGTAACAGCTACATCATTCTAACCAGTGATGGCTTAGCGGGAACCACTCAGGTATCTGCCGATGCCGCTGCAGCAGACATACAGAGCGCCGTTATGGCCGCTGTAAATGCATACGCCGATAATGTATGGGCGATAAGCGGGACATCGGGCACGGAAGTAATGTTTGTTGCCGAGAACCCTGGTGCCGCAGGGAATAACATAGCTATAAGCACGGCAGGCGGCAACTATATCGCCAGCATAGCAGGGGACTACTTCTCCGGCGGTGGCGAGACATGGGCAACCGCTTCCGCTGTCCAGGGAACCAATAACCAGTATTTCTTGAGGCTGACCGGTAACGACAAGGGAGACAACTATGATATCAATATAGCGAATCCCAATACGCTCTTGAGCTTGTCCAATCTCGGTACATGGACGGAATCCACCACCGACTTTAGTGAAACACAGGATGCAAGCGGATCAGGAAGCTGGGACGGTGCGGACATACTCACCCAATCCGCTGCACAGGCGGCCCTGACCCAGATAGATTCTGCCATATCTTCAAAAGACCAGGCAAGGGCGAATCTGGGTGCCTTGCAGAACAGGCTGGAGAACACAATTACCAACCTGACGGTACAGGCAGAGAACCTGCAGGCCGCCGAATCCCGTATTTCGGATGTGGATGTCGCAACGGAGATGACGGAGTTCACCAAGAACAACATCCTGGTGCAGGCGGCAACATCCATGCTGGCACAGGCCAATACATTGCCGCAGTTGGCGCTTACACTGATGGGCGGCTAATGTAGGTTCAACATCCGCATAACTTTAACCTCAGCCAGGCAGGGGGGATTAACCCCCTGCCTGTTTTTTAATTCATTTTACCCCTTTTCAATGCCCGAACATAGGCCTTTAACCATGATTGTATAGCAGTTGATTACCGAACAATCCGGGTTAAACGGGGAAGAACCCTTACCCATGTTAAGCCTGTGCTTCGAATAGAAGGCGGGTGTGAGACAAAGACTTATACAAAAACATGCCCCATAAAAAAAGATGGTGGTGCTTTTCTGATGTGACTGGCGGGAAGAGCGCTGGGGCCTCGGAACAGAAGAAAAGTACCACCATCTTTTGGGAGATATAGGTTGGGTTAAGAAGCAAAATTTTTAATAAAAACCTTTAGGATCACTAATGTTTTACCTGTATTTTGCCGAAAATAAAATTAGGAGGGGATTTTCATCAGACATCTTTATTGCAAAAGGGGAAAATTTTTCCCGGTAATATTTTAATAAACCGGTCGTAATTTATAAAGGTCCAATATTAAGATGGAGAGAAACAAATTACTCTTGTATTTCAATAAGTTAAATTAGTGCGAGCTTAGTGTTTTCATGAATGTGAATGGCACAAGGCTTGCTTTTAAAATAAAAGAGACTCTATAGCATTTCTGTTTTTCGCCCTCTCAGCGAAAAGCAGAAAAGAAAATTCTCTGAGTATCCGCACCTTTGCGGTGAAAATAAGGTGGAAAAAAACCGTTATCACAAACTTTTGAAGTTAAAATTCGTAAAAAACAGGTAACTATGGAAGGAACTATTACAGTTACAGGCTTAGGCTCCGGTACCGATTTCTCGCGGGTAATCGAAGAACTGGTTAACCTCGAGCACTACCAGGTGGACAGGCTGGAGGTATGGAAAACGGAATGGGAGGAGAAGATAGAATCCATCCAGGGCCTGAACAGCAGGCTTCTGAGTATGGAAACCTTTGTAAATGATTATAATACCACCCCGGAGTTTTTATCCACCACTGCCACATCCAGTGATGAAACGGTTGTAACCGCCACTTCAGACAGCGAGGCTACACCGGGGGCACATACAGTGGTTGTGGGAAGCAACATCTCCCACCGGCTTTCCAGCCAGGGATGGGCATCTCAAACCACTGCAATCGGGGGACATGATGGTGCTGCCAACGACACCGAAGAAGACTTCGAATTCACCTTCGGGTCTACTACAATAACGGTTTCTGATGCTGATTTTACCACCGCCACGACCCTTTCGGATTTCAAAGATGACATAGAAAACGCAATAACCGCAGCCGGACAGACAGACCACGTGGGTGTGGAGATTCTCGACGACGGCTCCGGAACAAATCCCTATCGCATGGTCCTTTATTCCAAGGATGGAGGGGATGACAACCGGATATCCGTAACAAAGAACCCCACAGGACTTACCTTTTCATCAGGCTGTATCAATCCAGCCACTATTGATGCGGACGACACCTGGACGGACGGGGAATCGCGGCCGACATCCCACGGTACCTACACGGGCAGTATCGATAAAAAGTATACCTTCACCGTTCCCGGGGGCACGGTGGGAACCGGGGACCTTACCGTGAACTGGTCGGAATCCGAAACGGGCCGTAGCGGAACCATAACAATACCAAACGGATACGAGGAAGGCACCCAGATAGATGTGGACGGAATAAACGATCCGGTAAAACTCGATACCTGGACCGGGACCTCCGATCCCAGTACCTCCGGAAACTATACCGGCTCGGTCCGAAAGACCTACACCTTTACCGTACCCAGCCTCACACTGGACGGTGCAAATGCCGAGGACACCGTAACCTGGACCGACAGCGAGGGAAACAGCGGAAGTGTTACCATTCCTGCAAATTATGCCGGCTCCGACCTGCTTGTAGAAGACGGGGTTTATATTTCCTTCAGCGTAGGCGGGGACACGCTGGTAGACGGAGAGCAATTCACCGCGGAGGTGGAGCGGGGCCCCAAGGTATCCTTTTCCGAGGGGGACCTGACCAACAATGATGAATTTTACATAGATACATTTACAAATGTGGACGACGTGGAAGAAGATGCCGCATGGAGCGGTACCAGCAGTGCAACCTCCTGGGGTCATTACCTGGGAAGCACGAACAAGACCTTCGAATTCACCTTGCTGAACAGCGGTACGATTGGCACTGATGCAATAGGTCTTTCCTGGAGCGACTCGGAGGGCAATTCAGGCACTGTAACCATACCGGATGATTTCAACCCAAGTGACGAGGATACCTTGTCTGTATCTCAGGGCCTTGAACTGAAATTTTCCGCCGGAAATCTTATTATAAACGATGAATTCTCCATACATGCATACAGCCCTGATTTGCAGAAAGGCCAGGACAGCGGCATGGCCCGGGCCGAAGAGCTTATCCACAGCGGATTTTCAGATGAGAATTCCACCGCGGTTACCGGTACAGACCAGACCTTTACCTACACATACGCGGGCCAGAGGGTAAGCGTGGATGTGGATGCGGACACCACCCTTTCGGGGCTGGTGAGCCTGATCAATTCAGATACGGATAACCCGGGGGTTAAAGCCAGCATCCTGGATGACGGACTGGGACTGGCAACATCCTACCACCTTGTGGTGAGGGGCCTGGATACCGGTGCCGCATATAATTTCAACGATATTTCGGATACTTTCACCGGCGGCACATTTTCCTCTGATGATTTTACCACCAATCAGGAAGCCCAGAATTCCATGCTCAAGGTGGACGGATACCCCACGGATGACTACGAATATATACAAAGACAAAACAATTATATCACCGACGTCATAGAAGATGTAAACCTTTCCCTTGTGGACTCCGGCACCTCTACCGTAACCATAAGCGAGGATATAGATACCATAAGGGGAACCATCGAGACCTTTGTTACATCGGTGAATTTCGTGCTGGACTATATCAAAGAGGAGACCAAGTACGATTCGAGCACTGGTGAGGCGGGAACCATGCTGGGCAATTATTCCTACCAAATGGTACAGCAAAGGATAAATGAAATCCTTACCGATTCCGTACCGGACCTTACAGACGGAGAGGATACTTATGTGCACCTGGCCCAGATCGGCATCACCACCAATCCGGATAACGACGGTAAATGGGAAATAGACGATACCACCCTTAATAGCGCCCTTAATTCCGATCTTGATGCGGTAGCAAAGCTTTTTGCAAGGGATGAAACAGCGGATACCGATGGAATCCTGGAGCTGCTCAGTGAGGAGCTCGAATCTCTCACGGACAGCGATGACGGCCCAATGAATATCCTTATAGATAATTACGAGGGTATAATCGACGGCATAGATACCAGGATAGAGAGGGAGGAAAGGAGAATCGCCCTGGTAGAAGATAGGCTGGAAAACCAGTTCGCCCGTTTAGAGGCATTGCTGGTGAAATTGAGCGGGCAGGAGGCATACCTCCAGCAGCTCATAGATCAATTGCCCACCATAGGGGGGTAGCAGGAGGTAGCAACGATTAAAAATGTTATAGAAATTTATTTTGGGGAGGTGTAATTCATGAACAGCTATGCCAATCTACAATACCAAAAGACCCAGACTATTACCGCGGATCGCAGAAGGTTGATCGTGTTGCTGTATGAAGCGGCGATCAAATTCCTCAGGAAGGCACAGGGATCCATTGGTAAGAAGAATATTGAGAAAAGGCACTACTACTTATTGCGGGCCATTAATATAATAGACGAACTGAACAATTCCCTGGATCTTTCAAAGGGCGGTGAAATCGCACAATCCCTTCGCTCCCTCTATTTATTTATGAGAAGGCACCTTGTTGCTGCGGAGATAAAAAACGACTCAAAGATGATCCAGGAGGTAATAAACATGCTCTCAAGCCTGAACGAGGCATGGGAAAAGGTGGCCTCCGATCCTGAGCTAAATAATACTGATCAGGACGCCCGGTCCTCCGCCGGGGGCATCCGTATTTAATCCAGATTGTGCAGTAGTTGGCTACTGCGGCCTGAAAAACCTTGCTGTAACGCTCTTTTCGCAATTTTGATCTTCAACATATTTATGAATATGCCTGCGGTTCAAGATTGCTCCAAATTCGCGTTTCGCTTGGATTTTTCAACCCTCGCTACGATGTCTGCTGCACAATCTGGGTTTAAAGCTTAAAGGGTAGCCTCGAATATTCTTTTCGGCATCAGATCAACGACCACAGGCAACTCTGAAGGTTTTAGGCCGAGTTTTTGCAGCCTGGAGGAAAACATGTCCATATTTATGCATTCAAGTTCCAGGCCTGCTTGAAAACGGCTCATAAGCAGGTCCGAGAGATAAACTAGGTGAGTCAATTCAGGGTTAACCGTGGATCCTTCCGGGTAGTGGTGGTACTTTATGGTGTCAATTAATTCCTCCGGCAAGAACCAGTTTTCCGCAAGAAGTGCCCCGGCCTCTGTATGGTCTATGCCGATTTTCTCTTTTTCTGCTTCACAGAGATCAATCCCGTCTACACTTGTCTTTCTGTAGAAAAAAGGGTATGCAGAGGATATGTATTGGTCTAAAACCACCTTTCCAATATCGTGCAAAAGGCCGGCAGTGTAAGCCGTGTCCGATGAAGCCTTGCCGGTATATTTGGCCAACTCCTCAGCTACAATTGCCGTGCCCAATGCATGTTGAAAAAGACCGCCTTTAGAAAGTGAATAACCCTGGCCGTATTCTGAAAAGGATTGCTGTAAACATGCCGAAATCACTAGTTGAAAAAGGATTTTTTCTCCCATAATAACCAGTGCCCGGTCAATGGAACCCACTTTTTTCTTCAGTCCTGTAAAGGTGGAATTGCATAATCTTATAATGCTTGCACTTATTACCTGGTCCTGTTTTATCTCACCGGAGACCGCATTCATGTTGTAATTTCCATCCTGTATCATTCGGGCTATCTTCAATGCTATCTGGGGTATGGGCCGGACTGAATTCACCACGCGTGAAATATCCTCGGAAGTAGGCTTCTGGAAATAAGTTTCCGCAGAGGGATCTTGATAGCCGATGGGATGTATTAAAGCTTCCAGGGTATTTAGATCAAGGCTGAACCTGTAGCCGGAATAACCGCCTGTTTCGGATTTGATTACAGGTATTTTTTCGCCGCGCAGTATTTCATGCACAACGTTTGTTGTATTGCCGCCTATATCGAGATCCAGGTCCTGTTTGGAAACCGGACCTATCAGGGACCCCCCGGCTACACACGCCTCGAGCCTCTTCTTTGCTGCGCCTGCCTTGCATAGATCACGGATAAAGAGCGGGAGACCCGTGCTTGCATAGACCTTTGGTCTTTGCGGTCTCTCCGCCACCGCTGTGGGCCTTGGAAGCAGAATATGGATTAGTCCGCCAACTTTTGCCTCTCTGTCTACAAGGGTTACGCCGACACATGTTCCCAGATGTGCCTCGAGGATGATTTTGGTCTGCCTTTTGACTACGTAATTTCCGGATGGGACATGTATTATGTTAGACACTGAATTATTTATCATGGGCTTTCCGGTTTTTGAATTGCTGCATTCAGGATAAAAACGCAATCACTATTTGGGAATCAGCGCAAGTATGACACCTCTACCCTTTGAAGGTTTGGTAAGGGGTGTCAGATTAATGTTGTACCTGATTCCGGAAAGTTTAAGGTCCTTGATCTCATAATCTGTTCCACTTTTAATGGCAAAAAGAATTTTTTCCCTTATATCGGCAGGAAGGCAATCATTCAATCTCTTTCCTATGTTTATGGGGCTACCGGTGATCCTTATTTTTCTGGCCTTTTTGTTCGTCAATACTATTATTCCCTCTGTGCCTACCCCGATAACCGGAACGGCCAGATCTTCCAGAATGGCACGTGACAATTCAAGTGCCTGGTTTTGTATCTCCAGGTCGTGTGTTCGTTTCTGCACAAGGGTTTCCAGGGCTTGGTTCATTCTCTTTAATTCCTCGTATTGGCTTAAGACCTTCTGTTGAAGTATCTTGTTGTCCTGTATAGTATCGTAATGTTTTAAGGCCTGTTTGATTTCCAGTTTTAGGCTTTCGTCATTCCAAGGCTTCAGGAACAACTTATAGATATGCCCCTTGTTGATGGATTCGGTAATGGAGTCCACATCCGTATGCCCTGTAAGGATGATTCTGATGATATCAGGGTATTTGTCTTTTACTATGGCCAGCAGCTGGGTGCCACTCATTCGGAGCATCCTCTGGTCGGAGATTATCAGATGAACCTTGTTCTCTTGGAGGGTTTTGAGTGCATGCGGGCCGCTATTGGCTGTAAGCAGACTGTAACTTTCTTTTCTGAGCAGTCGCCTCAAGGAATTAATAACGTTTTCTTCATTATCTACCAAAAGAACTGTATGCCTAAAATCATTCATAACTTATACTTATAAAATAACAGTTTACATCTTTTCGATAAACCCCGGCGAGCTTTGGCAGCACAATGAGCCTCCTTTATATGTTATCAATCTTTGAGAAAAAATTCGCATGCGGATTGTATTTCGCTTTCAACATCGGGAAACCATTCTGAAACGGTTTTTAACCGGGGATATATAATACTTTTTACATCCGAAGCTATAAGTGAGAGATCCGGCATGATCTCTTCACCGGTCTTGTAGTTATTCACGATTTTATCCGCTGTATTCACAATTAACAATTGATTGGCGTTGGAGACGCTTTTCCTGGGCGCATGGTGATGAGTAATGGTGTCGATAAGGGTGACGGGAAATTGCCACTTTTTGGCCATGTAACCGCCGATTTGGGCGTGGGTCATGGGCAAGACCATTTTTTCCGCCTCGAAAAATGATAAATCTTGTTCCTTCATCTTCTCCAGAACATCTTCGAACAGCCCCGGAAAATATTGGGAGAATATCACTTTGCCTATATCATGCAGCAAGCCGGCTACAAAACAGTCGTCAGGGGCGTCGAGTTTGGTCTGCTCGGAAATACACCTGCTTGTAACGGCTACTGCCACTGAATGTTCCCAGAACTCCGTTATCCTAAAATCTTTGGAATACTTTTTGTCGTTGAATGTCTTCATTATTGAAACCGATACCACGGCATTTCTTATGGTATTGAAACCCAGTATGATAATGGCGTGGGGAAGATTTTTTATCTTGGACCTGAAGCCGTAAAAGGTGGAATTGACCAGTTTGAGAATCTTGGATACCATGGCCTGGTCCTTTTCGATGATATCGTTTAATTTTTTTATGGATGTATCATGGTCTTGGAGCAGCTTGTTGACAGTGATAACTATGTTGGGCAATGTGGGAAGGTCCGGTATGTTGTTTAGCCGTTTAAGAAAGGTCTGAGATTCCATTATTAATTTTCCTCTTTTGTTTTCTGGGCTTCTCCTGATGCATATACATAAACTGTTTCCTTAATAGGATCGGTATCGTTAAGTGTCTTTAATTTTCGGACATGATCCTCGCTCAGGGTGGTATTATGTGGCAGCAGAAATCTTCCCCTGTGGGAATAAAGAGGCCTTGACAGAACCATACCTACTTTCGTTTCCTCAATGGAAATTTCCTTTTCCTCTCCGTACAAGATATCTCTTGTCTTGAGCAGGTTCAAAAAGGCCTTAATTACATCAGGATCGTACATGCTGAAAGTATTTTGCTTAAGAAAGGCGATAGCGGCCTTTTTAAGTGCTTCATGATCTGATAATCTACTCTGTTCCGCCTTTATCTTTGCTAATGTATCCTGAACAGATCTTTCTGAAGTTATTTTCAGATTTACGATTTTGTCGTATACGTTCGCCACCGCAATTATCCTTGATCCCAGCGGAATTTCTTCCTCGGCAAGGTGGCTCGGATAACCGTGGCCGTCGTATTGTTCGTGATGGCACCTTATGAGAATTCCTACATTATCGAGCCTGTTTATAAATTGAACGGTCTCCTGGCCCAAAAGGGGATGTTTGTAAAATAATTCCCTGTCCTGGGAATCCCATTTGTTTTGCCTGTATTCCAAGAGTTTCTTGGGGAAGCCGATTTTTCCTATATCATGTAAAAGGGCCGCGATGTCTATTTCCGTAACCTCCTTTTCAGGCAACCCGAGAGACTGGGCGATCTCACGGGACAGGATGCTCACCCGCCTTCCATGCCCTGCAAGGGATGGATGATGGGTCCCAACCAGGGTTCCGAGTGCCCTGACCGTGTTGTAAAGGCTGTTTTCGAGCTCTCTGTTCAGACGTGAGAGCCTTTTATTTTTTTCTATTATCTCCTTTGACCTTTCCGAAACCTTTTTTTCCAGATCTTTGTTTATCTCGTTCAGCTTTCGATTTTGTGTTTTTATCAGTTCAAGCAGCCTCCTGTTTTCGGCTGCAAGTTCATATTGTTCAAGGGACTGCCTTATTTGTATAAGAAGTTCACTGCCATTCCATGGTTTCGTGAGATAACGGTGTATTCCACCACTGTTTACTGCGTCGATAATGGCATCCAGGTCTGAATAGCCGGTTAAAAGTATTCGTATAGTTTCCGGAGACAGCTCTTTGGCCTGCTCCAAGAACTGGGTTCCGGACACCCTCGGCATGCGCTGGTCGGAGATTATGAGGGAAAAGGGTTCTTTTGCCTCTTTCAGGATGTTCAGTCCTTCCTGGCCGCTGGATGCAGTGTAGATAGTATAGGGTTCTTTTCGAAAAACCCTTCTGAGTGCCTTTAAGATGGATTCCTCGTCGTCCACCAGCAGAAGCTTGTGGTTATACTTAAGTTTTCCCATGTTCTATCTCCTTGAGCGATTTATTCAACCGGTATTTTGATAGTAAAAGTGGTGCCCTTTCCCTTTTTGGTATCTACCTCTATTGACCCCCTGTGCTTTTTAACGATGTTAAAAGCTATATTCAAACCGAGGCCAGTGCCTTTGCCTACCTCCTTGGTGGTAAAGAACGGGTCGAATATTTTTGAAAGGTATCTCTTTGGAATCCCTTTGCCCGTATCGCTTATCTTGATTTCCACCTGGCCGTCGAGGTTTCTGGTGGCAATCTTTATTTTACCTCTTTTTTCTATGGCCTGTGCGGCGTTGACAAGCAGGTTCATAAAAACCTGGTTAAGCTCTTGGGGATAACACCTTGCTTCCGGAAGATTTCCGTATTCTCTGGTTACCTCTGCCTTGTATTTAAGTTCGTTCCACACGATATTCAGGGTGGAATCCAGGTTTTCATTTATGTCTACGTAGTTAAGTTTCTTTTCCCCGGGATGAGAAAAATCCTTTAAATCCTGTACTATTTTCTTAATCCGTGCAGATCCTTCTTGAGATTCCTTGATCAGGGCCTGTGTATCCTCCAGGATGAAGTCGATGCCTGCCTTGTCCTCAAGGGATTTAATTCTGCTTATCTGGCTAAGGAAGGAATTTTCTGAATCGTCATTCGCAGAGCTTTCTGCATGTTCAACCAATTTCCTGTATTCCCTTATAAGCCTTTCAATGTCCTTGTGATAATCCGAAAAGGTATTGAGATTACTGTCTATAAAACCAGCAGGGTTGTTGATCTCGTGGGCGATACCCGCAGCCAGTTGCCCGATGGAGGCCAGCTTTTCAGAGTGTATCATTTGAACCCTGGTTTCCTTTAACTTCGCAAGGGCCTGTTCCAGTTTTGAATTGGATTTTTTCAGGTTACCCTCTGCGGTCTTCCGTTCGGTTATATCGGACAGGAAGCACAATGTGGCCGGCCTTTCTTCCCAAGTGAACAATACCACATTAATCTCTACCCACTTTATATCACCATGTTTATGGATGATCCTGAAGGGGTAAACCGTGGGCAGGCTTTCCCCCTGGCACCGTTTTCGGTGTCGCTCTGCTACAAGGTCTCTATCTTCCTGGTATATAAAATCCAGAAACTGTTTGGATGCCAGCTCCTGCCTTGAGCACCCGAAGAGCTCCTCCGCCTTGGAATTGGCAAACTTAAAGATCAGGTCCTGTGCAACTAAGATGCCTACACTGGCGTGTTCAAACAGGATCCGGTATTTTTTTTCGCTTTCACGTAGCGCCCCCACCACCTTTTCCTTTTCCTCAACAAGCGATTGTTGTTTTTGGGCCCGGTTTATTATAGATGGAAGCAGTTCCAGGTATCCTCCGTCGGCATCTTTTACAATGTAATCCCATGCTCCCGATTTCATGGACTCCACGGCTGTTTTTTCGTCTCCCGTTCCTGTGAGCATGATAGCGGGCTTCAATATATCCTTTGAAGCAAGGGTACGGATCACCTCCATACCGTTGTAAACAGGCATGTTTTGATCCACGAGCAGGATGTCGTACGCCCCTTTTTCCCACATATTAAGCCCGCTTTCTCCGTCATGTGCAAGATCTACCGCATGGCCCGCCTTTTCCAATTTCTTTTGAACAAGGCGGGCACAGCCGGGATCATCTTCTATGTAAAGGATGCGTATGTTCTTGGTCCCCAGGTTCATATTTCCTCCCCATCAGGTAGTTTTACCACCGAAAGGAAAAGCCCCAGCTTGCGTATGGCCTCGGAGAACTGCTCATAGTCCACGGGTTTGGTTATGTATACGCTGCAGCCAAGCTTGTAGCACCTGGAGATCTCGCGCATGTCGTCCGTGGTGGTGAGTATTATCACAGGTATGCCTCTCGTGCTCCCGTTTTCCTTCATCCTTTCCAGCACCTGGTACCCGTCCAGTACGGGCATGTTCAGATCCAACATCACCAGGAGAGGGGATTCGCATTGATCGCTGAAAATGTAGTCAAGAGCCTCTTGGCCGTTGAAAACCTTCCGTATGTTGTTTTTTATGCCGGCCCTTCTCAACCCCTTTTCTATCAAACGGGCGTGTCCCGGATCGTCTTCTACGAGGAGAATGTTTACGTGTTGCATCTCGGACATTATCAGCTCCTTTTACGTGGTATGGTAAAGGTGAACGTGGTTCCCCTGTCTAGTTCGGAGTCACACCATATGTTGCCTCCATGCCGCCTGACAAGTGTCTGCACATATGCCAGGCCCATGCCCTCACCCGGCATGTCCGGTTTTCCTGCCCTTCGAAAAGGGGCGAATACCTTGTCCATGTCCTGTTTTGCTATGCCCCTGCCGTTGTCCTGGACCTTGATTGTAGTTTCGAAGCGGTTTTGTGAGCCGGTGACAACTATATTGCCGGGGCAGTCTGTTTCCAGGTAGTTTACCGCGTTGGTCAAAAGGTTGCCCATTATTTGCTCCATTGAGGTACGATCGGCTTCCATTGGGGGCAAGGTATCCACCTGCACCTTTGCACCCTTCTTTTCTATCTGGTGGCCTATGGTTTTCAGGATGTTGTTGACAAGGTCGTTCATGTCTGTTGACTCGGGTTTCAGCTCTTTCCTGCCCAGGCGAGAGAGTTTTAAAACCGAATTGATAAAATTATCCATGCGGGCAACGGAGGAGTTTATGAACTCCAATGCCTCGGGTATGTCCTCTTTGAGCGATATTTGCAAATTATTGCGCTGCTCTTTGTCAAGTTGCTCTATGACATTTTCAAGAATCGGGGAAATGTTTTTAATGGAATTTTGCAGTTCTGCGGCGAAGCCCTTCAGGTTTACAAGGGGGGCCCTGAGGTCGTGTGACACTATATATGCAAACTGTTTTATCTCTTCGTTCCTCTGCTCCAGTTCCGTTGCGTATCTTTTAAGGCTTTCCTCGGCATACATTCTGTCAGTTATGTCGGGCAGGAAGCACAATGTCGCCGGCTTGTCGTTCCAGGAAAAAAGCACCACGTTTATCTCCACCCATCGGATTTTGCCGTCCTTGCGAATGATCCTGAAAGGGTAGACATTTATGAACTTTTCCCCCCTGAGCCTCCTTTTGTGACGCTCCGCAACCATTGCCCGGTCTTCCTCGTGCAGGAATTCCACAAGAGGCCTGGTGGCGAGCTCCTCCCTGGTGTAGCCGAAAAGCTCCTCGCCCTTGGCATTGGCATAAACCCATACTCCCTCTTGTGCGATAAGAATGGCCTCCCCTGCATTCTCGAAAAGGGTCCTGTAATCCTTCTCGCTTTTTCGAACCCTCTCTTCTGCCTGTACCCGCTCTATGATTCTTCCGAGTCTTCCTGACACGGTTTGCAACAGTCTTTTTTCGTCTTCAAGAAACTCGATACCTTTTTTTATCATTACTTGATCGAGGCCGAATATCTCCAGTTTTCCGGCTGTTTTTCCGTGGGCCATGATGTCCATTTCGTATTTTTGTTTCGTTTTCCGGAAGTTGTTAGTGGGGAATTCCCGTCCGTTGAAGGTTATCCTTGAGCATATGTTGTCAGGGTGTTTTAGGGCCAGGGGAATAAGATCAACCGTGCCCTGAAAGATTTCATCAAGGTCCATGCCGTATTTTTCTACATGCCTGGATATGTCATACAGGCAGTTTATCTCCCTGATTCTCTTGTCCAGTTCCCGGGTGCGTTTCCTGAGATTTTTTTCAGTTTTTCTTCTCTCGATGATTTCACGGTTCAAATGTTTATTTGCCTCTGAAAGTTCAAGGGTTCTTTCCTGCACAAGACCTTCAAGGCTGTTTTTGTATCTCCTTAATTCCTCCTCCGCCTTTTTGCGTTCGGTGATATCTTTTGATACTGCAAGGAGACAGGGCTCTTTATCCAGCTCCATCAGCTCGGAAGAAATTAGTGCTATCCCCATTTCACCGGATTTTCTCAGGAATTTTGTCTCGAAATCCCGAACCCGGCTGTTTTCCTTTAGAAGTCTTATGAAATTTTCCCTCTCTTTCTTGTCGGGCCATAAGTTCAAATCCAGGGTGGTCCGGCCCATTACCTCTTCTCGCTGATACCCGGTAGCATTAAGGAAGCTATCGTTTACCTCTATAAAACGGCCGTCTGTGAGAGAGCTGATAATTATGGAGTCCGGACATGTGCGGAATGACTTGGAGAACTTTTCCTCCGACTGTTTAAGGGCGCGTTCTGCGCGTCTGCGCTCCGATATTAGTTGCTTTAAGCTTTTATTGGCCCTGCTAAGTTCTTTTGTGCGCTTTTTTGCCAGGTCTTCGAGGTGGTCCTTGTATATCCTTAATTCCTCCTCCGCCTGCTTGCGCTCCGACACCTCTGATTCGATTCGGGCTACGTGTCTTGCGTTGGACATGGCAAGGCCGATGGTCTTTCCTATGGAAAGCAGGGTTTCCCGGTCGTAGGGAGAAATATCTGGTTTCTGCTTGAATATGAGATTCATTGCGCCCAGTGCCCTGTTTTGTGCCAAAATCGGTACGGAGATAACACATTTATATTTTTCGCTAACCAGCACATTTTTTGCCTGCGGGTAGACTTGCTCGTCCGCGGAGATATCCTCGCTGGTAACCACTTCCCTTCGTTTTACCGCAACACCTGTTATGCTGCCCTCGAGGGGAAGGGTGGCGAGCTGTTTCTTTTTGAATCCCCGGCAGTGCAAAAGCTTTAGGCAGGGAGGATTTTCCTGGAGTGAATAGATAAGAACCGAAGGGGAGCGGCTGTAGTCCATCATAGCCTCAATGGATTGTTCCGCAACGGTTTGAAAATCAAGGGAGCTATGCAATTTGTCCGCAATTTTATTTATGGCCAAGATAGATTCATTGCTTACCCGCAGGCCCGGTTGAGAACCCAGGGAATCGTTTACCGGGTTCTCATGATCCGACAATCGAAGCCTTAGCCATGAAAGTTCATCTATAAGCTGTTTTTTGGTTTTTCTTTCATCCCTCATTGGATTTATTGCCTATATTGCTGGGTTTCTACAAACCAAATAGATCACCCCGAAATAGAATTTAGGTGTTTAACCCAGATTGTGCAGCAGTCAACTACTGCGGCCTGAAAAACCTTGCTACGTTTTCTACTGCACAATCTGGGTTTAAGCATAAAATTAGACATTTGGTATTTATAAAATGCAATAATAATGCCATATAGGAACTTGGAACAGGGATTGGCATAAGCTCTGTTGAAAGGCATTTTGGAAGGATTTTGGATCAATTTCTTGTCAATAATTTGACGGGTTTGTAAAAAGATATGGATTTTTCTATTAATAAACCGATCGAAAAATATTTTTAGAATTGGGTAAACGCTTCCCGAAACTGTTTTGCTTCGTATAGCCTGGTGTCAGCTCTATGGATTAATTCATTCTCCTCGTCTCCCCTTTTTAACTCACCAATAGCCGAAATCCCGTAACTTACCTGCACATTTATGGATTTTGAGTTCCACACGAAGGAGTTGTTCCGGATTTCCTTCAGCATCCTTATTATCAGCTTTTCGGCCTTTTCGGAACCGGTTTCCGGAAGGAGTATCGCAAATTCGTCACCTCCGTACCTGGCTACTATATCGGTATTTCTCACATGCTTATTAAGGCACCGGGCAAGCTCTTTAAGAACATAATCACCTGCCTGATGTCCAAAGTTGTCGTTTATGGACTTAAAATTGTCTATATCAATCATTATCATGGAAAGGATTTTGTCGTATCTCTTTGCCCTCTGAAATTCCTTTTGTATGTAATCTTTTAGGCCCTTATAGTTATATATTCCGGTAAGGTCATCCGTAACCGCCATCTTTTTCAGCTTTTGGTATTCCTGGGCATTTTTTAAAGACATGGCTAGGATGTTTGAAATGGTGGACATCAGCTCCCTTTTTCCGTTTTTAAATGCAGCAATATCCTTTGGGATGATGGTGAGCATACCCAATGTTTTTCCAGCCAGGTTCAAGGGGAAGACACATTGATCCGAAAAGAAGCCGGGAGGTGAGTTGGTTTTTACATTGGAGGGATGGATTTGCAGTGCGAGTTTTTTATTTGATATATCCTCGTTTGAAATCTCGCGGAATCCGGTGATTATGTTTTTCCTTATCTTTTCCAGGGTCTTTTTTTCTGTTTGTCTTTCGGACAAATGCAGCACCAGGTACCATTGGGAGTTTATTCGGTAAAGGAGGCTAAGGGACTCATAATCTATTGCGGTCTGCAGTCCGGAATCCAGTATACGTTGAAGGATTTTATCCCAATTCAGGTCATAAGCCACCTTACTTGTAAGCCTGTTTATAAATCTCAACTGGCTGTTTTTGAGGTTCAAAGACTCCTTTTCCATTTTCAGGTTTTCATTCGCCTGTTTAAGCTCGTCCATCATGTGTAGTATTTCGATGAAGGCCTTCCGGTTTTCGAGACCGCCCGCGATTGTGTCGGAAATACGATCGGAGAGGTGGCTGCGTGGAATAAAGGCGTAGGCGCCCTTTTGAAGCATATCGGATACCTGTTCCCCATTTATATTTTCTCCGTAGACTATGAAACATGCCTCTGACCTGTTTTTTTGAAGAAGTTCAAGCCATTTGTGGACCTTTCCGCCTATCAGGTCGTAGTCGGCAAGAATTGCCGCAAACCTGTTTTGAGTAATTTTTTCTTTTACATCATCGTAAAGAGAGGCGCGGTCAATACAAAATCCTCTGGAGGCCAGTGTTTTGTTGAACAATTTAAGGTCGTAGCCGTTATCGCTTATTACGAAAACTGTTTCATTCATAGCAAATCCCGCTTTTATTTTAATAAATTATGCAACTTTAGTGCCATCTTGGTTTAAAAAAAGATACCCGTGATCTCCTTTTTCGGTACCGGGGAGGGGTTGGCAGGAAGCGTTTGTCCTGTTTTCCATTATTTGGAACCCCGATTGCTAAATGGCGCCCGCCCTCCCAAAGCCCCGCCCATTTCCTCAAGGCAATATCTACTGGCCTAAAAGCATGTGCCCTCATATCCGGGGTTTAAGAAACCCCTTCAAAGACTAAAGACTCCCCGGAGTAAACCCCGGATATTTCGGGCATTTCCAGACCCTGTGGTATTTCTTTTGAGATATTGCCTCTCTGAAACAGGCAGGTCTTTGCCAGGTTTTGCGGGGTATAATCTGGCTTCTGATTACTTCCTTAAAACCTATTACTTAGAAGCAAATAAAAACATCCAATATTCAGGCTCCCCCCGGGGAGAGTGCGGGTGTCTCTTATTTTTAAACGGAGAAGAACCCTTATCTGTATTAGGCTTATGCTTCGAATAGAAGGCGGGCGATAGGCAAATATAATACGATGTGCATTCCGGTTGTGCCGGATAACATAGTCCGGTCCTCCCCGCCCGCCGCAGAGCACCTGGAAAGGCAAGGCAAAAGACTGATACGTTTAAAAAAAGATACCCGTGATCTCCTTTCTTAGTACCGGGGAAGGGCTGGTAAGAAGGGTAATTTAAAATATATACAACCCCCCAACCCGGAAAAAGACGGCGGGGTTTTTCTGATGTGACCGGCGGGGAGGCGCTGTTCTTTTGCCGAGGTATTGTCTTTGGGAAAGGGAACCCCTATATACTTTTATTTTTCTTTGAGAGTTGAAGGGCCTGTTCCGCGTGTTTAATAAACTCCGTGGCGGATTTGTCCATGGTTTTGTCAAAAAATTTAATCCCCATGCTAACCAATATCTTTAATTTCGTTGATTCATTTACTGTATAATATTTGCAAATATTATTCCTCAGCCTTTCCTCAACATTATGTGCCATTTGCCTGTAAAGGTTTAAAAATATAACGGCGAATTTCTCATTACTGTAACGGCATACGAGATCACTTTTTCTTACACTGTCATTTATAATGCCGCCCACAACATTGATTATGCTGTCGGCGACTGAAATTCCATGGTTTTCTATTATGCTCCCAAGAGCGTTAATCTCGATCATATATAAGGCAAGGCCGATATCGTATCTCTTTGACATCTCGATTTCGCGGTCCAGCGTCTCCATAAAGTATTTACTATTATAAAGCCCGGTTAATTCATCCCTGAATGAAATATCGGCGAGTTTTCTTTTGGCGAGCTTTATCTCCATTTTCAGGCGGGCCTTTTCCAGTGCATTTTTTATAGTACCGTGGACTGACTCGTTGCTGATTTTGGGTTTGGAGATATAACCGTATGCACCTGCCCGGATAAACCGGGAGCCGAGGTTTTCGTCTTCATTTTCAGTAATTATTATTACGGGTATTTCCGATTGGCCTTTGCCCATTTTTTGCAGAAAGTCCAGGCCGCAACCGTCTGAGAGGGCATAGTCTGTTAATATGAGATCAATGTCTTTTTCCTTCAATACCGGGATCGCTTCTGCTATTTTCCCGCTTCTAAATATATTTACGTGTTCCATTGATTGCAGTATGTTCTTTAGATTGTTAAAGTTATGGTTGGATGCTGTTACCAGGAGAAACGAAGGGTTTTGGTCAAAGGTGATAATGGAATCCGTGTCGAGATAGGACTCTGTTCTGTAATGGTGTATGCCCTGTATCTTTTTGACTATACCTGATATCCTTTGAGCCGCCTGGGCTATGTTGTTCATATGACGTTCCAGTTTTTCAGGACTGTCTTTATGGATTTTCATTAAATCTATACTGCCCAGCAGGGCCATGAGGGGCTGGTTTATTTTATGTGCAGTTGCACCTGCCATTTCCAGGAGCACCTTCAGTCTTTCTTCCTTGATTGCGACATTTTTCTGTTCCAATATTTTTTGATTGGCATTATTTAGCTTTTGAATTGTATCCTTGAGGTCTCCATTGGCTTTCTGCAAAGCGCCTTCCACCTTTTTGCGCTCAATGCCATACCTGATGGCTTGCAGCAGGAGATTGCCGTCCACCTCCCCTTTAACCAAATAGTCCTGTGCGCCTTTTCCTACAGCCTCTAATGCCAGTTTTTCATCCTTGTGGCCCGTAAGGACGATGATGGGGGTTGCGGGTACATCGGAATGGACTTTAAAGAATGTGTCAAGCCCCCGGCTGTCAGGCAGGTTAAGATCCAAAATAATTACGTCGGTTCCGGAAAACCGAATTTGGTCAAGACCATTGGAAAGGGAGTCCCCGGTCTTCAGGTTACATCTTGTCCCGGCAGCCCTTGTTAGCATCTTTTGGATCAACCGGGAGTATGCGGGGTCGTCCTCTATGAGAAGAATTTTAATTGATTCTTCAGGCATATCTTCCTTTTCTCTATCTGTATTGTCAGGGGCATAAGGAAAAATATACCCGTAAGTTCGGTTTTATAGATAAAAGGAGTGGCGTGCTATGAATTTGTCGACAGATAAAAATGAGATTTACCGGCTGCATGTTTATCTTCACCCTTTTTATCCGTTTTGCCTTTTACCATGGTTTCCAGCTCTTTCACTACGCTCTTCATCTTTACCGCATAAGAATTCATTTGCTGGCTGGCGGAAGCCGACTCCTCCGCGTTGGCGGCGTTTTTCTGGGTTACCTTGTCCATTTGGTGAACCGTGGTGTTTATCTGTTGTACCCCGTTGGCCTGCTCATTGCTCGACGTGGATATCTCTTTTACCAGTGTTGTTACCTTTTTTACGCTTTGGTCCAGGTGTTGATAACTTTCGTCGGTCTTTTTTACAAGGTTTGAGCCCGTATTGATCTTGTTTATTATGTCGTCCACCAATTGCTGGGTATTTCCTGATGCCTCGGAGGAGCGAAGAGCAAGGTTGCGCACCTCGTCCGCCACAACAGCAAAGCCGGACCCTGCTTCACCCGCCCTGGCTGCCTCAACAGCTGCGTTAAGTGCGAGCAGATTGGTCTGAAAGGCTATTTCATCAATTGTCTTTATAATCTTTGACACATCATTGCTCGCGTTGGACGTGTCCTCCATGGACTTTATCAGTTCCTTCATCGAGGTGTCGGCTTCTTTAAGGGTTTTCAAAGTATCTTTGGATAGGCCGTCCGCCTCCTTGGCATTATCAGCGTTCTGTTTGGTCATGGATGAAATTTCCTCCAACGAGGATGAGGTTTCCTCCAGGGATGCGGCCTGCTCACTTGCCCCCTCTGCGAGGGTCTGGCTGGAGCTGGTGACCTGGGTGCAGGCGGATGCAAGTTGATCGGATATATCTGCAAGGGATGCGGTCGCCCTGTTGATTGGTTTATTCAGGAAATTGGAAAAGATTATGGCTATGGGGATTATAATCAATATACAGATCAGAGAAACAAGGGCCAGTAATTTTATCATCTCCCAGGTATTGCTTTTTACTATTTCATTTGAATAAAGGGCGGAGATGGATCCCACATATTTTGAATCGGAATAGATAGGCATTACACCCTGAAAGTAACCAATACCGTTTATTGTTGCGTCAGCAATCAATATTTTATTATCGGACAGCCTCCAATTTTTATCCTCCTCTTTTATGCCCTTCATTTGCAATTTGTTATAATCTTTCAGATTGCCGGTGCTGAGGCCTTTTTTTGTGAATATATTAATTTTGGTTCCGGTCAGGTTGGACATCCTTTTGGCAAAGGTATTGTCCAGCCTTCGGATTGCGGTTACCAGGGCTACCTGCTTTTTGCTGAGCTTGTCCTTTTCCGCATCGTAAACCTCTCCCATTACAGGAGCATAGAGTACTATGCATAAATAGTTGTCCCTTTCTTGAAAGCCGGTCTTTTCCTGATCAGGGATCCCTTTTTTCAATTTCAAGGGTATATTTTCAGGAAGATTTCTTTTCTGTTTAAGGGCCTCTTTTTTAAACTCTTCGCCCTCATTGAGGGATGCCACCTTGTAGATTGTTTCAGGGTGCCTGTGGATGTAACCCAGTGATAACTTATGGTCTGTGGTAGAGGCAAAGGCGGAGAGATCACCCTCCATATCATAGAGGAAAATTTTTCGTAGGTCGCCCATCACCGCGGTGCTGGACATGGCCTCGAGCACGTACCTGTAATTGCTTTCCACGGACATCTCTTCAGATTTCTTCCCGTACTCGGCTATGTATCTCAATTTTGATGCATTTGTGGTAACCATCTGACGAATCTGCTCTAAACCCTTTTCTTGCTTTATGGTTATATCATCAGATATGATGTTGGCGGACTTTTTGAGCAGAGCTCCTGCTACATCTCGATTCTGTTTATTGATCAAAAAACAAACCACTACCGTGGATACGACCGTTACAAATACTACTATGCTCAGGGCCATAAATATGAGTTTGTTCTTGAGTTTCATAATCTTTCAGTCTCCCCTAGCAATTATTTGATTTGCTCGGTAATCAACCTGTTTTTTTGAGGGTGGCGATTTCTTCCTCGGTAAGAACCCGGTCAATGTCCAACAGGATTTTTACTCCTCCTTCCAGCTTTGCCATACCAAGGATATATTCCGTATTGAACCTGGTGCCGAATGTGGGAGTTTCTTCTATCTGGTCCGCTTCGATATTTATCACCTCGGATACCTTATCCACTATGCACCCCATTTGTATGGAGCCCGCGGGCGTATCGACATCTACCACTATTATGCACGTTCTCTCTGTGTACTCCATGGCCTCCAAACCGAATTTGAGCCTCAAATCCAAAACCGGAATAACCTTTCCCCTGAGGTTTACTACGCCTTTTACAAAATCCGGTGTCTGTGGTACGGGGGTTACAGGCATCATTCCAATAATTTCCCTTACCTTGAGTATGCCTACCCCGTATTCCTCGTTGGCCAGCTCAAAGGTAAGATATTTGCCCTCTCTGGCCTTCAAGGATTGTTCCTGTTTTTCTGCCTGATCACTCATTAATGCCCTCCTTTTTTAAGGCTTATGAAAAAACATAAGGGTTGTATGTTTCTTATGCTTTACATATTGTTACACTTATCGTTTCTGAAATGTTAGTAATAAATTTTACAGCAACAAGCGTACCAAAATAACAGATTTTTGAGTGGTTTGAATTTAACCCTTCTTAATTGTATTGAATCCGGATTGTGAATTAATCATATATATCACAACCCTGGTAAAGGCTTAGGGGAATGAAGTCCGGTTTATCAGTTATTTGAATTGAATTTGAAACAAATTTGTTACAAAAATTTACAACCTCATATTTACCATAAAAAACATATCAATATTTCGCAAGCACAAAATTTTTTAAATTCAAACTCCTTTAGGCAAAGGGCAAGAAGGCAAGGCTTTTCCTGCCCTCAAGTTGCTTCCTGTTTTCCTGTTTATTATTTAGAAACCAAATCATCAGCAGGCACACCTCCCCCCAAAGCCCCGCCCATTTCCTCAAGGCAATATCTACTGGCCTAAAAGCATGTGCCCTCATATCCGGGGTTTAAGAAACCCCTTCAAAGACTAAAGACTCCCCGGAGTAAACCCCGGATATTTCGGGCATTTCCAGACCCTGTGGTATTTCTTTTCAAGATATTGCCTCTCGGAAACAGGCAGGTCTTTGTCCTGTTTTTCGGAATTAATTAAGGTCACCCTTGTCCAAAATCGGTTTTTTCTTTGGACAGCATTTGAACCATATGAATACAAGTATTGGCTTTTATACCCGAAGTTGCCTCGCCAAATCGGCTTATTTTATGACTTTTCCGGGACTGGTACCTTATGAGATACCTAAACACTTCTAAATGTCGATTATTAAACAAAAAGACCCTGTTAGGTTAATTTTTCGTGTATATTTTTTAGTTTAAAGGGAAATTCTATGGGGTTTGAGGTCAGAAGGACAAAATCTCCTGTACAATAAGGATAAAAAGTGTCAAAATATTGGCAATTTGGTCAATGGCATTAACAATAAATAACAAGGGGGGAAGAAAAGATTTAAGTATAAGCGAGGTTTTTAAATGCACGGCAATTTGCGGAGAAACCTTAACATTTGTCTGTATCTGGAATAGAATTTTTAATATAAGTATCCATAATGACAACCCGCCGGCCATCAAGGGCAAAAAACAATAACCCCCGGGCATGAACTTCAACGCTGAAGGGGGGCGAACGCTTATAGGCAGTGGTATAATAGTTGCATTTTATTTTATCAGTCTATTGTAACCTTTTATAAAAGGGGGAAAAGGTGTCAGACGAAACAGCTAAGGGTAAGAGGTCATTTGTGAGGGGAGATATACTATTCAAGGTAAAATTTTCCATTTTTTCTTCCCAGGAATATGAAGAATTTATAAAGACCGGCGACTGGAGTAGTTATGCGGAGAAGATGCCGCAGGAAAAGGATACTGATACAATCAGTTCTTCAGAGAGTTTTCAGAACCCTTATCTCGTTGAATTTCTTGTAGATATTGATGAAAAGCTGGACAAGATACTGTTTCTTTTATCCAAGGATAGTGAATCCAAGCAAAGGGTAAGGGAAGGAAGGGGGGTAAATATAAGCGGATCGGGGATGTTGATGGAGGTAGATGAGCCTGTTGAACCGGGTAATATCATAAGTGCGAACTTTATACTTTCCAGGGTTCCTTTTGTGTATTTAAATAATATCTTCGGCAGGGTTGTAAAGGCGAAACAGAAAGAAAGAGAGGAAGGCAGTGTTTACCGGCTCGGAATAAAGTTCCTTGCAATTGACCCCAATGACAGAGAAAAAATTATCTCCTGCGTTTTTCAAAGACAGAGAGAGATAATAAGAAAAAGAAGAGGCAAGGAAGAAAATAATATATTGTATTAACCAATTTGGGCTGTTATGCATGATATCTTATTGACGGATAAAGAGTTTTATAAATTTAGCCGTTATGTATATGAGGTTTGCGGCATCAACCTGCACGAAGGCAAGAAAGAGCTTTTAAAGGCCAGACTGGGAAAAATACTTCGCAAGAGAAATTTTTCCTCCTTTAACCAATATTATGAGCACGTAGTAAACGACACCAGTGGAGAGGAATTAATCAACCTGCTTAATTCTGTCTCCACTAACCTTACTTATTTTTTCAGGGAGCCTCAACATTTCGAATTTCTGAGAAAGGTAGCCTTGCGGGAGATAATAGAGAGAAAGAAATCCAATACAAGAAAAGACATAAGGATTTGGTGTGCCGGATGTTCCTCGGGAGAGGAGCCCTATAGCACGGCAGTAACCCTGAACGAGGCCCTTGTGAATGATTTTCGGGAAGGGAACTGGGAGGTAAAGATACTAGCAACCGACCTTTCAACAAAGGAACTGGCCGCTGCAAGCGCCGGAATTTATAAAGAAGAAAAGTTAAAGACCATACCATATGACCTGAAAAGGAGATATTTTCAGAGGGGAGAAAACCGATGGAACGGATATTTCCGGGTCAAAAAGGAGATAAGGGGCGTCATAAGTTTTCAGAGACTTAATTTCAAGGATGATTTCGAGTTTAATGTCCCTTTTGACGTGGTATTCTGTCGCAATGTCATGATATATTTCGATAAGCCCACCCAGCAAATATTGGTTCAAAAATTTTACAGGAACATTGCAAACGGGGGCTATTTATTTATCGGGCATGCTGAGAGTCTAACAGGTACCACTCATAAATTTACATACATTCAACCAAGCATCTTCAAAAAGGTGGCAAAGGCAAATGAGTAAAAAACTGGAAGAAATCGCCGGCAGGATTGACACCCTTGCCCTGGAAATCGTCATGATAGACTCCGGGGATATCAAGGGGCTGGGAAAGATTTTAAACTCCATGGACACGTTAGAGGATCTGTCTGCCAAAATAAAGGAAGAGGCCCTAATATCCCTGATAAAAGCAATGAAGGAATACCTGGAAAAGATAACACTGGGTCAGGAGTCGGATCTGTCACCTTTTGAGAAAGGCATCAGCCAACTACAGGAAATATGCAGGGAACTGAATGAAGGCAAGGGATTCACAAAGGACATATCTTCCACCTTAAAGGCCCTGGGTAAGGAAGAGTCTGGCTCAAAAGGTAAGGAATCCGGCGGCAAAGAGGAGGAGAGCCCGGAGAGCCCGGTCTTTAAGGAAGAGGACAAGGATATCATAACGGATTTCGTTGCCGAGTCCGTTGATAACCTGGAGGGAATCGAGGTTAAATTAATGGATTTGGAGAATGATCCCCATGATTCAGATACCATAAATGACATATTCCGGCCCTTTCATACCATCAAGGGTGTATCCGGATTCCTGAATTTAAACAGCATCAATAAGTTGTCACATAGCGTGGAAAATTTGCTGGATAAGGCCAGAAACGGGGAGATCACAATAGACCGGGAAATAATAGACCTTATTTTTGACGCAGTGGACATGTTGAAAAAGATGGTTCGGGATGTGCAAACCTCCTTCAATGAAGGCAAGTCCCTGGAGAAGATAAATATCGAACCAGCCCTGGCTAGGATTGACGATATTATTTCCCAGAGTGAAACAAAAAGTTCCGTAGGGGAGATATTGACTGAGAAGGGAGTGGTTTCAAAGGAAGATATGAAGGAAGTGCTGGAAGTGCAAAGCAAGACTCCGGATAAAAGGGTGGGAGAGATACTCGTAGAACAGAAAAAGGTGGAGACAAGAGAGGTGGCATCCGCACTGAGGGAACAGAAGAGGTTCGCGGAACCAGCTGCACTTCATGTAAAGGTAGACACCCAGAAGCTGGATAACATGGTGGATATGGTAGGCGAGCTGGCAATCGCACAGTCAATGCTGAGGCAAAACGAAAAGGTTGCAGATATAAGGGACAGAAAATTGGATCACCTCATCAACCAGTTGAATCAGATTACCTCCGGCCTGCAGAAGACTGCAATGTCCCTTCGTATGATTCCGATTAAGAATACTTTTCAGAAGATGATGAGGCTTGTGAGGGACCTGGCCAGAAAAGGGGGCAAGGAGGTTCAATTGGTTATGTCCGGTGAGGACACGGAAATAGACAAAAATATGGTCGAGGAATTATACGACCCTATGGTCCACATGATAAGAAATTCTATTGATCACGGGCTGGAGACCCCGGAGCAAAGGGAAGCTGTCAATAAACCCAGGCAGGGGACCATACATCTGAGCGCATATCACAAGGGAGGCAACATTGTGATTGAAATCAGGGACGACGGTCAGGGCCTGAACAGGGAAAAGATCCTCAAAAAGGCAAAAGCAATGGGCATCCTGGAAGGAGAGGATGCGCTGACCGATGCTGAGATTGATAACCTTATCTTTCGACCGGGTTTTTCCACCGCAGACAAGATAAGTGATGTCTCCGGAAGAGGTGTGGGCATGGATGTGGTAAGGAATACCATAGAGAAACTTAGGGGAAAGACGGAAATTCATTCAGACCCCGGCAAAGGTACAACCTTTACAATGAGACTACCCCTTACCCTGGCCATAATAGACGGTATGATCGTGAAGGTAAACGATGAGAGGTTTATCATACCGACCTTGGCGGTACAGGAATCCTTCAGGCCCAAGGAATCCGAATATCATACCATAAGGGGGAAGGGCGAGATGATTATGGTAAGGGATAGGCTGGTGCAGTTAATTCGCCTTGATAACCTCCTTTGGGAGGAAGTCGAGCAGTCCCCCTTGAATAAGGATGAAAAAAGACCTTGGGAAAGATTGGTGGTAGTCGTGGAGAGCCAGGAGAGAAGAAGATGCATCCTGGTGGATGAATTGTTGGGTAGAGAGGAGATTGTTATAAAAAGCATCGGCGATGCCCTTAAATTTGTAAAAGGGATTGCCGGGGGGGCAATTCTGGGAGACGGAAAGGTGGGTCTTATTCTGGATGTAGCTGGTATCTTTGACATAGCCTCAGAGGAATAGCAATGGATGTCGTGGTAGGCGTTGCAGATATGAAAATAAGCAGTAATTCCGATGATGTTCTTGTTACCTATTCCCTTGGTTCTTGTATAGGACTTGCTATATATGACCAGGTGGCGGGTGTGGGAGGACTTCTTCATTATATGCTTCCCGAATCGAGAATAGACGGGGCAAAGGCCCAAAAAAATCCGTATATGTTCGGGGATACAGGAATACCCCTTTTGTTTAAGGGGGCCTATAAGCAAGGTGCGGAAAAAAAACGGCTCAGGGTAATTGTGACAGGCGGGTCCCAGATTCTGGATCAGGAGGGACTCTTTAATATCGGCAAGAGAAATTATTTACTGCTGAGAAAGATGTTTTGGAAAAACAGTGTGATGATAGATTATGAAGATGTGGGAGGCAATGTAAACAGGACCATAAGACTTGAAATGAAGACCGGCCAGGCATACTTAAAGGTTTCTGGCATGGGGGTTAAAAAGATATGACCAAAGTGGACGATATAATAAAACAGGTGGACAGGTTGAGACCTGTTTCCCAGGTGGGCACAAAGGTTGCGGAGATAACCTCCAACCCCAACAGCTCCCTGGACCAGATAGTGGATATTATTAAATACGATCAGTCCATAACCGCCAACCTCTTAAGGACATGCAACTCCTCTTACTTCGGGCTGAAGAAGAAGATAACCTCGATAAAACAGGCGGTGGCATACCTTGGGCTGAATAAGGTAGCCAATCTGGTGGTAATGGAAGACAACGCGGAAAATTTTAAACAAGAGCAAAAGGGCTACGATTTGGAACAAGGTGAGTTATGGAGATATTCGGTCTCCTCTGCACTTATTGCGCAGAACCTTGCGGAAAAGAAGAGCCTGAAGGATATCTCTCTAATATTTACTTCTGCTTTGCTAAAGGATATAGGCAAGGTTATATTAAATACCTATGTGAGGGATTCTATCGAGGAGATAAACAGGCTGGTGCAGCATGAGAGGATGACATTCAAAGATGCGGAAAAACAGGTAATAGGCATCGACCACGCGGATTTAGGGGCAAGGGTTGCAGAGAATTGGAATTTCAGCTCCCGGATGGTGTTTTTGATAAGAAACCATCATGATCCTGAAATGGCGGCGGAGGATGATCTGATACTTCCCGTTATCTATCTGGCCGATTCCATCTGCATGATGATGGGCATAGGCGTTGGTTCCGACGGACTTGCCTATAAATATTACCAGGAGATCCTGGACAGGCTCAATTTCTCTGCCGTTGACTTGCAGATTGCAATAGCGGAGTTTTGGGAAAGCCTTAAGGGTGTAGAGGAATTGGTCAATCTGTCAGGAGGAAGCTGATATGGCGTTCAATGTTTTGATTGTTGATGATTCTTCTTCCATGAGGGCGGTGGTCAAAAAGATTGTGAAGCTTTCCGGTTTTAACGTGGGGGAATGCTGGGAGGCCGCTGACGGAAAAGAGGCAATCCAGATACTGGAAAATGAATGGGTGGATATTGTTTTAACCGATATAAACATGCCTAATATGAACGGTATGGAATTGATAGAGGCTATGAAGAAGGACGAGGTGTTGAACTCTATTCCGGTGGTTATGGTTACAACTGAAGGAAGCAAGGAAAAGATGGAAGAGGCCATGGGGATGGGAGCAAGCGGGTATATAAAAAAGCCTTTTCAACCAGAAGATATAAAGAGGATGTTGAATAGCATAATGGGAGAGGAGGAAGATGAAAAGAGAGGATATGAGGAAGGCTTTGAGGGAAGCGATTTCTGAAGTAATGGAGACCATGTTCTTTCAGCCGGTGAATATCAAGGAAAGCGGCTGCACCCTTTCCGAATGGCTGACTGGCGGGGAACCTTTGGTTACGGTGAGCCTTAGCTTTTTTGGACCCCTGGACGGCGCCTTGTTTTTCCTGGTTCCCTCCCGGCTGGCCAACGGGATCACCTCAAACTTTTTAAATCTTTCGGAAGATGAGATAACCGACCTGCAAAGGGGGGATACAGTAAAGGAATCACTTAATATGATTCTCGGGGATATGCTTTCCCGGGTGGAAAAAAGGGCCGCATTTAAATTGGGCCTCCCTCATTTGCTTGAAGAAAAAGTCCCGGATTATTTTGAGGGGGTGGAGGGAGAGAATGTGCTGATCGAGACAGAGGATAACCGGTTGGCGTTGAGAATGGTTGTTTATTGAGAATTTATTTCTAAAGAAAATGGAAAACAGGATAAAGGTATTAATAGTAGACGACTCTGCGGTGGTGAGAAAGGTATTCAGGGAAGAACTCGCCAGAGAGAAGGACATAGAGGTTATTGGAACCGCACCTGATCCTTATGTTGCAAGAGACAAGATAGTCCAGCTGAAACCGGATGTGGTAACACTGGATATAGAGATGCCAAGGATGGACGGCCTTACCTTTCTCAAAAAATTGATGAAGCATTATCCTTTGCCGGTGATTATAGTGAGTTCGCTCACGGAAAAGGGCGGAAGACTGGCCATGGAGGCCTTGTCTCTTGGTGCCCTGGAAGTAATTTCAAAACCCTCCGGTGCTTACTCCGTGGGTGAAATGAGTGTACAACTGGTGGACAGAATAAGGGCCGTATCCAGGATAAGGCCCCAAGATAAAATCCAGGTGGGGCCCGAAGAGGCCACCCAACCACAGATAACATCCAGGGCCCTCTCCGAGACCACCAACAAGATAATAGCAATAGGGGCTTCAACGGGGGGGACAGAGGCCTTAAAAGTCGTCTTAACCGCCATGCCCCCCACCGCACCCGGTATACTCGTAGTTCAGCACATGCCCGCATATTTTACTACCTCTTTCGCCAAAAGGCTGAACGAGATATGTTCCGTAAATGTACGAGAGGCAAGGGACGGGGATTCTCTGGTCAACGGAACAGTGCTTATCGCCCCCGGGAATTACCATATGTTGTTCAAAAGAAAAGGGGCCAGCTATTACGTGCAGGTAAAGGACGGTCCGCTCGTACATCACCAGAGACCTGCTGTTGATGTGCTGTTTCATTCGGTTGCGGAGTATGCGGGAAGCAATTCGGTCGGTATTTTACTTACGGGCATGGGTTCAGACGGGGCCCAAGGGCTTTTGAAGATGAGGCAGGCAGGGGCACGTACCCTGGCTCAGGACGAAAAGAGCTGTATTGTATTCGGAATGCCTAAGGAGGCCATCAAGCTGGGGGCTGCTGAGAGCGTGGTTTCCCTTAAAGATATTGCCAATAGGGCACTTGATATGATAGTTTCAGAAAAGCATGGAAATACTAAGGGGCGGGAATATGAAGGATCGTCTGAGGGACAGGATAAGCAGTATAGTGGATAGCAAGCTTTCCGCCAGAGAAATTGATGAGTTGATATATTTTCTGAGGCGGGCGAAAGAAAACGGGAATGTTCTGGATGACGAGGACTTTTACAAGGACCTTACATACGAGATGACCGGACAGGTAAAGGAACTCGCAATGCTGATAATCGAGTTCAAAAAGGACCTGAAATCCAGGATCAACCCGGATATCACCGATATAGCCACAAAATATATTCCCGAAACAGCGGATCAACTTAAGAGTATAATCGAGGCCACAGAGAAGGCTGCGGACAGGATTATGGACAACCTGGAGGCAATGCAGGAACAGATGGAAGACATGAAAAAAAGTGTTTCCTCCTTCAGGCAAGGTAAGATTCTACTTCCGGATAAAAATTCAAAGGAATCCGAGATACCCATAGCGGAGAATACAATGAATAACATCTATCCCTTTGTCGATTACCTGGATTCCAGGATAAGGGATTTTCTTTCCATGATATCAGACTCATTCATCCAGATGAGCTTTCAAGACTTGACTGGCCAGAGAATAAAACGTATTATTTCTTTAACCGGTGATATAGAGGAAAAGATCAAAAAGATGATTATATCCTTCGGCATAAAATTGAATGAAAAGGAAAGACATCCGGATATATCATCGGTGGAACTTCAAAAAACTGTTGAAGCAAAGGTTAAAGAGCTATCCGGACCGCAAGAGGAAGGACAGGGCCTTAATCAGGCGGATATAGACGAGCTTTTGGCGAACCTCTAAATTTAATTCAAACAGGGAGATTTTGGGTTATGGATTTAAATATGAAGGTCCTTGTAGTTGATGATTTCGCCACCATGAGGAGGATCGTAAAAAATATTCTCCGGCAGGTGGGCTTTTCCAATATTGTTGAGGCGGAGAACGGAAAGGCCGCCTTGGCAGAGCTTAAGAAAGAAAAGTACGATCTTATATTATGTGACTGGAACATGCCTGAAATGTCTGGACTGGAACTCTTGACCGCGGTAAGGAAGGATGAGGAATTAAAGGACTTACCCTTTGTTATGGTAACCGCCGAGGCACAGAAGAATAATATAATAGAGGCGGTTAAGGCCGGGGTAAGCAGTTACGTTGTGAAGCCGTTCACTGCGGAGACCGTCGGGGAAAAGCTTAAGAAGGTATTCGACAGTTGAATCCGGTTTGCCATGGAAGAAGCTTTTAATTTTTTGTCTAAAGAAACCGCTTTAACATACCGATTATTTAAAAAAACTGGAGAATGATTGTTTGGAACCATCATTGCAGAAGCTGGACTTTTCACGAAGCCATCAACCTTGGGGGCTGAATAAAAATACAAGCAAAGCCTATGATTTTAAAAGGCTGGGGGGTGTTCAAATGAATATAAGAGAAATAAACAATACATACCGGCCGCAAATTTCCTCTTCAGGGAATATTCAGGGTAGTGATAAAGGGTTTAAGAAGGTGCTGGAAAGCAATATCCAAAACGCAGACGGTCCAGGCCTGAATCCGGAAAAACCGAGTGCCTTGACCCAGGAGGTATTGGAGCACAGCGAGAGGATGCTGGATCTTCTGGACAACTATGCCAGGGACCTCAAAGACCGCACCAAGACATTGAGAGAGATCCAGCCACTGATAGACAGCATTCAGAGTGAACTAATGTTTATGGAAACAAGGTCACACGGGGATTTCGTAGAGGAAAAAGAGCTTCAGACGTTTATAAAAGACCTTGAAATAACGGCAAATGTAGCAGTTTATAAATTTTATCGCGGTGACTTTACCTAACAGATCCGTATCAATGCGAAAAATAAAGTTCCTCCCTTTAAGCGTCTATGTATCTATAAAACCAACCTTTAAATATTTTTGCCATGACCAGGATCCTGATTATAGATGATGATACGGTAGTATTGGAGGTTGTAGAGGAAACGTTAAAAAGCAAGAGCTACGAAGTAGAAACCGCCTCCGACGGGGAGGCAGGTATAAGGGCAATAGATAATAATTTCTACGATCTAATACTTACCGATCTTGTAATGCCGGGCATTGACGGCATGGGAGTACTTGATCATGTGGTAAGAGAGTCTCCCAATACATTATGTATTATTCTCACCGGTTACGGAACCATACAAAATTCCGTGGATGCAATCAAGAGGGGCGCCTTTGATTACGTTACTAAGCCTGTAACATCCTCGGAGTTGCTGAGCGTGGTTGAAAAGGCCCTCAAGTTCAGGGAGCTTGAGCAGGAGAACAAGAGGCTTAAAAGGGAGCTTAGAAGGAAATACCAGTACGAAAACCTGGTGGGAACCAGCAAGGTCATGAGGGATATGTACCAATTGATAGATAAGGTGGCCAATACAGACAGCACTGTTTTGATAAGTGGAGCAAGCGGTACAGGAAAGGAGCTGATTGCAAGGTCAATCCATTATAACAGCGGCAGAGGGGATAAGCCGCTTATAGTAATAAATTGCGGTGCGGTACCCGAGGAATTGCTGGAAAGTGAATTATTCGGGCACGAAAAAGGTGCTTTTACCGGTGCCTACAAGACAAGGATTGGAAGATTCGAGATGGCGAACGGGGGCACCATATTTCTGGACGAGATCGGGGAGATGAGCCCCGCACTTCAGGTGAAATTGCTGAGGGTGCTTCAGGAGCAGAAGTTTGAGAGGGTAGGAGGAACCAAGACCATTCATGTGGACGTAAGGATTATCGCCGCAACCAACAAGAATTTAACCGTAGCCATGAACAACGGGAAATTCAGGGAAGACCTTTACTACAGATTAAACGTCATTCCCGTTAAGGTGCCCTTTCTGAAGCAGCGAAAGCCGGACATACCGCTGCTTGTAAATCATTTTTTTAAGATGTTTCAAAAGGGCAGGGAAAATACAATAAAGGGATTTTCCGCAGAGGCTATGGATGCCATGCTGGAATACCATTGGCCCGGCAATGTAAGGGAGCTCGAGAACGTGATAAAGAGGATTACTATACTATGTGAAAATTCCGTGGTGAGCCTTTACGACCTTCCGGAGCACATAAGGCAGAGCAGCGGATTAATTCAACACGAAGAAGAAGGCATGCTGGAAAGGGATTTTAACCTTGACGAGGCTGTACGGGATTATGAAAAACGGCTTATTCTCGAGGCCCTGGCAAAGAGCAATTGGGTTAAGACAAAAGCGGCAAAGCTCCTTAATATCAACCGGACAACCCTGGTGGAGAAGATCAAAAAACAGGACCTTAAAGAGGCGTCTTCCAGTTGAACCCGTCAAAAAAATGACATATTAAATTCTTTTTCCCGGTTTTTAATCAAACAAGGTTACCCTTCAATATTCAGTTTTCAATAATTTAATAATTCAATTGAGCATTCTGGCGTGGTTAACTTTTTTCTTTTCTGCACACTGAAAACCAACCCCATAATTCCTTTGAAAGACGACTTGCTGCTCCCCTCAATAAAGCCTGATCGCGGGCCTTCGCATTATTGATATCCTTGGCACAGTAATTGCTGGACATCTTTTATATGAGATACTGTAATAAGAACAAATTAATGGCCATAGTGCTCATATCTGTTCTGTGGGCAATAAACCCAATATGCCTCTATGGTGCCTCGGCTAAAAAGATCAACGAGATAAGAAGGATAAAGTCCATAGAGGTGGAGCAAGTAGAGTACGGTACATCAGTCAGGGTTTCGGGAAGCAGCGAAATTACTGACTATAATTACTTCACAATTGATTCCCCGCCCAGGATAGTAATAGATATTCCCAGTTACGGAGATCGCTATGGATCCAGGAATATGCCTTTGAAGGATTCCAACCTGCGGGGTATAAGGCTTGGTTATCACAAAAATGTGATTCGGCTTGTGATGGATATCCGGAGGCGTGAGTTGCCTGTGTTTAATGTGACTTCCACCGGAGAGGAGCTGATCATATTTCTTAGATCTCTGGAACAATTAAAAGAGAGAAAGGCCAACTTCTTCAGGGAGATATTATCTTCTGAAAAGGATCAAAAAACGCCGGAAATTCTGAGCGGAATAGAACCCGGAAGTAAAAAGGAGGGGGGATCCTATCTTTTAAAAGCAATAGAATCTTACAAGTCAGAAAACTGGAAAAGTGCGGTAAATAATCTGCACCAGCTGATAAAGGAGCATCCTGAAAGCAGCTGCAGGGAGAGGGCATATTTTCTGTTGGCAAAATCCTATGAGCATTTGTACGAAGGAGCTGTTTCAGAACATTTTATGGAGTTGAGGATGCTTTACGAAGATGCGGTTAACCGTTACCCGGAATCCCCTTATGTGCCGGATGCACTTCTGTCCATCGGTAATCTATGTTTCGAGAACAAGAATTACTACGAGGCCATGGGCTATTACAATCTCCTTTTCAAGAAATACGAAAAATCCCTTGAAACCCTGAATGCCCTGATGCAGAAGGTGAAGATACTTCATATCAAGGAGAAGAGGAAAGAGGCGATTTCCATCCTTAAATACATTATCACTGAATATCCCGGCACTACTCAAGAAATAGAAGCCAAGATAAAAATGGCCCAGCTTCTCTATGAAATGAACAGCTTTCGGAAGTCCACGGAAATCCTGAAGGGCATCGAGGCCGCACACCCAGAGTGCCTTTACAAGCATTTAGAAATCTCTTTGTACCTCGGCTACAATTTTTACCAGTTGGGTGATTTCGCTGGGGCAAGGAAGGGGCTTTTCAGGTTTTACAATAGTTGCCCGCAGGATAAAGACAGCCACCTCATATTAACAAAGATTGCGGATACCTATCACGAAGAGGGATTAACGGATGAGGCGGTAAAACTTTATCAGCTGGTACTTGAGCGCTACCCTGATACAGAGGGCGCACTGATAAGCCTTATCAGGCTTGCGGAAAAGCAGGAAAAAGGCGAATTGCATATAAACAGAGGTCTCATTTCCCCTGTAAGGGCGGTGGGCATGAAGATAAACCTGCCCAGAGAGATATACCAGGAGATACTGGAGAATATACGCGAAAAAGACAAAGAAAGCCCCCTGGCTCAGCTGGCCCTGCTTAAGCTCGCTATTCTTTACGCCAGGGAGGAGACATACGAGAAAAGCCTTGATAACCTCAAAGAATTAATTGAAAAATATCCAAAGACATCGCTTAAGAAAGAGATCCTGCATGCCCTGGAAGGCACGCTTGAAGGCATGCTGAAAAAAAGGAAAGAGAACAAAAATTACACCGGTATAATAAATATATACCACAGGAATGAAAGTCTATTTGCGCGTCTGGATTCGCCCATGCCGTTTTTGTTGATTGGAGAGGCGGCCCTGAATTTGGGCCTTAAGGATATGGCGGCAAGCATGTATAAGAGGGCGGACCCTTATCTGCTAAGGAAAGAGAAGCCGCCCGATGTTCTTTTTTTTGCAGGAAGGGAATTTTTTGAAGAGGGAAGGATAAATGATTCCCTGGAAAGGCTCGATATTCTTACCGAAAATTTTCCCTCCAGCAAGTATGCCAAAGACGCATATGAGTTGAAAGGAAAGATACATTTTCATAAAAAGAATTATCAGCAGGCCGCAGATATGTATGACTCCGCCTTGAGATACAGCACCGGGCGGTGCGAGAGGGTGTCTGTCATGGTAAAAAAGGCCCGTACACTCGCGGCCGGAAGCATTACAGAAAAGGCGCTAGGGGAAATGGCCAAGGTTAAAAGGTTGAAAAGGGATTGTCAAGTGTTTTATCCCCTTATCAATCAAGAAATAGGGGATGTTTATCTGCGTGTAGGCCAGCCGGAAAGGGCCCTTGTTGCGTTTAAACAGGCCCTGCAAATGGAAAAGGACGAGGCTGACCGGACCAGGATAAAATTCCAGATGGCCGAATGCTACAGGGCAATGGACAAGAAAAAGGAATGCATTTCCCTGTACAGCGAGGTCTCCGGCAAGGAGGATGCGTTCTGGAGCAAACTTGCAAGGGAGAAAATCGAAGAGATAGAATTTAAAAAGGAGTTAGAGGGAGCAGGAAACCAGAAACCCAGGTAAACGAACTGGTAAAACCATGAGAGAGAAAAAGGTATTACTCGTTGAAGGCAATTCCGGGCATGGGTCCAATATCCGGGAAATCCTGAGGAGGTCCGGCACGGATCTGGCTATAGCGGGGGACGGAAGGTCGGCATTTGAAAGGCTGACTGGGGAGTACTTTGACTTGGTCATTACCGAAATCGAGGCCCCTGTGATGAATGGATTGAATCTTCTTAGAAAGATAAAAGAGGTTAAGGAGTCCCTGCCCGTGGTTGTTGTCTCAGGAAAGCCTTCCGTCAAAGAGGCGGTAGAGGCGATAAAAATGGGCGCCTGTGATTATTTGTTAACCCCTGTTTCAGAGGAGATTATTAAATCAACGGTGTCCCAATTGACCAATAACTCCCTTTCAAAAGACAAACAGGATCGGAAGGATAAATTTACTATAATAACCAGGGATGCATCCATGGAAGGACTACTGCAAGAGGCCAGAGAGGTGGCTGACAGCAGGGCGTCTGTTTTTATACAGGGAGAATCAGGTACCGGCAAGGAGCTCTTTGCCAGATTTATCCACCGCCATAGCAACAGGAGGACCGGGGCCTTTGTGGCCATCAATTGCAGCGCCCTTCCGGAGACACTCCTTGAAAGCGAGCTTTTCGGCCATGAAAAAGGCTCTTTTACGGGCGCTATTTCCAGAAAGAGGGGAAAATTCGAGATAGCTGACCATGGAACACTGTTGCTCGATGAGATAAGTGAAATGGATATCCAGCTTCAGTCCAAGCTGCTCAGGGTGCTTCAAGAGAGGGAGATAGAAAGGGTTGGAGGAGTAAGCCCTATTCCTATTGATGTAAGGATAATAGCCACCACCAACCGGGATATAGAAAAACAGATCGATGAGGGAAGGTTCAGGGAGGATCTTTATTACAGGCTGAATGTCATTCCCATTCGTTTGCCTCCCTTGCGCGAGAGAAAAGACGATATACCCCTGATGGTGGATTATTTCATTAAAAAATATAACAGCGTGGATCACAGGTCCGTCAAAGGGTTGACAGATGATGCATTACAGTGCCTGATGCAAATGCCCTGGAAGGGAAATGTCCGGGAGCTTGAGAATATTATCGAAAGGGCAATTCTCAGGTGCAGAGGGGAATTAATTACCAGAGATGATTTTTCCCCCAATGGCAAAAGGAGCGCTTCACCAGATATAACCCCTGATTTCACTTTTAACATGTCCTTAAAAGAGGTGGAAGAAAAGGTGATTTTTAACGCCCTTGACAGGACCAAAGGGAACCGAACCCATGCAGCAGAGGTTCTGGGCATAAGCGTAAGAACCTTAAGGAATAAGTTGAACGAGTACCGAAAAAAAATGTGACCTATGATATAAGAGGCACATAATTTGCTTTTTACTAAAGTAATAATACAGGAGAATCAGCATGAAAAATATTACCTCTTCCTTTAAACAGGTTTTTCTTTCCCTGGAGCAGGCGATAGGTATAACAAATAAGAGACATTCAATTATAGCCAATAATATCAGCAACCTAGATACATCAAACTACCGCCCTAAGGATGTAGATTTCAAAGAAGCACTGTCCGGGGCACTGAAGCAAAAATCAGGCTCTGCAATGGTCAAAACGGACCCCGCCCATATGCCTTATAAAGGTGATCCCGGTTCCCGGCCGGTATTTGAAGACAAGGGGGAATGGAATGGATATAACTGGGTCAACGTGGACAGGGAGATGAAAAGACTGATGGAGAATAATTTAATGCACCGGACCGCTGTGGAGTTACTGCTGAGAAAAATATCCACCTTGAGAGAGGTTATAAAGGAAGGAGGAAGGTAAGATGAATTTTTTGAAAAGTCTGGATATAAGCGCCTCCGGATTACATGCTCAAAGGAAGAGGATGGACGTTATTTCCAACAATCTCGCAAACCTTGAAACGACCAGGACAAAAGAAGGAGGTCCGTACAGGAGAAAGATGGTTGTGATGAGTAAGGGGGGCGGCCCGGAATTTTCCCGGCTGCTCGAATCGGAAGCTGAAGGCGTAAAAGTGGACGAGATTATAGAGGACAATACTCCCTTTAAAAAGATTTATAATCCCAGCCACCCGGATTCAAACCCGGATGGTTACCTCCTTAAGCCGAATATAGATCTCATTGTTGAGATAACAAATATGCTTATGGCCAAGAGGGCCTTTGAGGCGAATGCAACCGCTATAAAGACAACAAAACAAATGGCCATCAAGGCCTTAGAGATAGGGAGGTAATATATGCCGGATTTGACCATACAGGGAGCAAACAAGGCCCTGGTTGAAAATTTCAGGGGACAAAAAGCCGAAGAAACCGGGAAGGACTTCAGGCGGATGATAGGTGAGGCGATAGAACGGGCGGACAGCCTGGATAAACAGGCCAATAGGTCTGTAGGGGAACTTTTGAAGGGTAATGCGGATATTCACGAGACCATGATTGCGCTTCAGAAAGCGGACCTGTCCATGCGTTTGCTGCTCGCTGTGAGAGGCAAGGCGATCGATGCCTACAGGGAAATAATGAGGATACAGTTTTAGCCTGAACAGGCCGATATCCACAAACAAGGCTGAAGGTTCGAGATGAATGGTTCATTAAGCCAGGTAACAGAGATAATAAAGGCGATACCACTTTCCAAGAAGATAAGCATGGCATTTATACTTATCCTTTTGATCGCGGGCTTTGCCTTTATGTTTATATGGGCGAACAAACCGGAATACCGGGTTTTGTTCAACAATCTTTCGCCAAAGGATGCCGGTGCCATTATTACCAAATTGAAGGAAAGAAATATCCAGTACAAATTAGAGGCTAACGGGTCTGTGGTAATGGTACCTTCGGAGAATGTTTATGATTTACGCCTGGGCCTGGCAGGAGAAGGACTTCCTGCCGGGGGGAACGTGGGGTTTGAAATTTTTGATCAAACGGATTTCGGAACCACAAAGTTTGTTCAGGAATTAAACTACAGGAGGGCCCTGCAGGGAGAGCTGGCCAGAACCATAAGCCAGTTCAAGGAAATTAATTCGTCAAGGGTATTTATAGTGGTGCCAAAGGAATCCCTTTTCATAGAGGAAAGTGAACCGGCGACTGCGTCGATACAGCTGGATCTCAGGTCGGACCTTTCACCGAATAAACTTGAGTCCATTGTCCATCTTGTTTCCAATGCAGTGGAAGGACTTCAGGCGCAGAGGGTTTCGGTTGTTGATACGGAAGGCAGGATCATATTTAAAGGGGGAGGAGATAACAGTACCTCCTCATTTCTCAGTGATGCACAAATAGATTACAAAAACCTTTTGGAGAACAGGATAAGGAAAAACGTACAAAGCATGCTGGAGGCTATTGTAGGTACCGGAAAGGCCATAGTAAGGGTAAATGCGGAGGTGGATTTCAGCAATGTAACCCTGAGCGAAGAGGAATTCGATCCCTACAACCAGGTGGTCAGGAGCGAGAGGGATGTTGTTGAATCCGTTGAGACGAGTGAAGGTGTGGAAGAAACCACCGAGAATATAGTAAACCGGAGAAGGGGGGTTGTAGAACCTTCCACCGGATCACAGAGGAAACAGAGCAAGAAGGATAGCACCACCAACTACGAAATTAATCGAATAACAAGGAAGACGCTCAAGCCCGCAGGGAGTATAAATCGGCTTTCGGTTGCCGCGGTAATAGACGGCAAGTACAAGACGGAAAAACTCGAAGACGGAACCGTAAGCAGGGAATACGTACCCAGAAGCCAGGAGGAGATGATTAAATTCGAGGAAATAGTGAAAAGGGCAATGGGCTATAACGAAGACAGGGAGGACAAGATGTCGGTAAGCTCCATTCCTTTTTCCAGGGCCATGACCAAGGCCGGATTGCAGGAAGAAAAACCCGGGGGGTTTGATTTTCAGGAATTTCTATCAAGGTACAAAAGGGCCATGATAAATATCATTCTGTTAGGCCTGGTGTTTTTCCTGGTAATCAGGCCCTTGTTGAAGACTTTAAAAAAGGCGGGCGAGGAGTCAAAGGCCATCTACGAGAGAAGGATGCTTGGTGCGGAGAGGGAGGAATATGAACAGATACCTGAGAGGAAGGAAAAAACTCCCAAGGAAAAGGCCATGGAATTAAGCAAGGGAAGCCCTGAGACAACCGAGCAGGTTCTCAAGGGATGGATGAGGGAGGCGAAATAATGGGTTCTGAACTGTTGGACCCCAACGAGTTGACAGGACCTCAAAAGGCTGCCGTTTTTCTGTTGAGTATGGGTGAGGAATTTACCACCTCTTTCTTTAAACAACTGGGCGAGGACGGCATAAAGAGGATAGGAAAACATATGTCGGATATTACCTATATCTCATCAGAGGTATTGAATGCGGTCATGAGGGAATTCTCCAGGAATTTCCAGGACAATGTAAATATGTCCGTTTCCGGCCGTAATTTCCTGGAGCAGGTCGTAACAAATACACTTGACGAGGAAACCGCCAGGGAGGTCTTTAAGGCTATTGGCAGGGGCGAGGGCAGCGAAAAGCCTTTTTCAGACCTCCAATACCTGCCCTCTGACAACCTGGTAAACATGATAAAGGGAGAGCACCCTCAAACCATCGCCCTTGTGCTTTCCTACCTTCCCCAGGAAAAGGCGGCCGAAGTTTTAAGTCTGCTCCCGGAGGAGCTTAAATCGGATATAGCACTAAGGATAGTGAGGCTCGGCCAGGTTCAGGATGATGTTATAAAGGAACTTGACGAATCCCTGAGGAAGGACGTTACCAGGATCGGCGTTTCCACAAGGAAATTTGACGGGGTGGAGACCCTGGCCAATATCCTTAACGAGGTGGACGGCAAGACCGAGGATTATGTGCTCTCCCATATAGAAAACGAGGAGGGAGACCTGGCCGATAAAATACGGCAGAAGATGTTTGTGTTCGAAGACCTGCTGCAGGTGGATGACAGGAGTTTCAGGGAGATATTGAAAAATGTAAACAACGAGGTACTTGTCAAGGCCCTGAAGACCGCTTCCGAGGAGATGAAGCAGAAGATATTCAATAATCTGTCTGAAAGGGCCTCGGAGATGCTCAAGGAAGATATGGAGGTTATGGGCCCTGTCAGGCTCAGGGAAGTGGAGGAGGCCCAGCAGGCTATCATAAGAGGGGCAAAGAGACTGGAGGAAGAGGGCAAGATAGTGCTCGGAGGAAAAGGAAGCGAGGATGTTTTTGTCTGAGGTTAAGGAAGATATGAACGAAAAAGAGGGCGGAAAGCAAGGTTTGAACAGGGAGACCTTCGAGGGACTTTATCCCAGGGGGGGCATGGAACAAAGTGAGGAGTTTGAGCCCGTAGTCCCGGCGGAAGAAGAGGGAAAACCGGAGTTCAACCCTTTAAACTACCTGGAGGAACAAGAGAAAGAGAGATTTGTATCGTTTCTGGAGGCCGGCGGAGGGTATAAACAGAAGAAGGAGGCCCTGGATTTGATTGATAGGGCCAGGCAAAAGGCGTCGGAACTGGAAAAGGAGGGCTTTGAAAAAGGATATGCCCAGGGGCAGAAACAGGGTTTTGAATCGGGTGAGAAAAAATCCATGGAGATTTTACAGAATCTGGAGAATCTTTTAGGCGAGATAAGAGGTATAAAGGAAGAGATTCTGAACCGATATGAAAGGCAGATTTTGGAACTCGTAGCCGCCATTGCAGGGAAGATTGTAGACTGCAAGATAAGCTTGGACGATACTGCGGTAAGGGAGGCTGTAGTCAAGGCGCTCCACCTCGCTGCGGACAAGAGCAGGGTAGTACTCAAGGTAAATCCGGAGGATTTTAATTATATAGAAAATGTTAAGGAAGATTTTTTCAATAACTTTAATGGAATGAAATCTATAACCGTAACCGCGGATACTGCCATAGGCAGGGGGGGTTGCATTTTGGAGACACCCTGCGGGGATGTGGATGCCAGGATAGATACCCAGATGGAGAAGCTGTGGCATTCACTTGAAGAGGCCTTTAGCGAAAGAAGATAAAAGGACATCAGATAGCGATGGATTTGGAAAGATATATAGATAGGGTACAGTCCTGCCAGCCTGCTAAATTAGAGGGAAAAGTGGTAAGGGTAGCGGGGATTGTGGCCGAGGGGCATGGTCCCGGTTTGGGCATAGGCAGCCTGTGCACCATAAAGAACTCTGAGGGAACGGATATCCAGTCAGAGGTGGTTGGATTCAAGGACAAAAGGGTGGTGCTCATGCCCTTTGGAGAAATCCGGGGCATAAGGCCGGGAAGCCGGATTTTGGATATAGGAAAAAGACCCTCGGTTAAAGTGGGAAGCGAATATTTGGGCAGGGTAATAGACGGGTTGGGAAAACCAATAGATGGAAAAGGGTCTATAAGTGCGGATAAAGAATACCCAATTTATGGGGAAGTAATTAATCCTTTAGAAAGAGAGATCATACATGAGCCTCTGGATATCGGCATTCGTGGGGTAAATTCCCTTGTAACGGTGGGAAAGGGGCAAAGAGTGGGTATAATGTCGGGCTCAGGGGTTGGAAAAAGCGTTATGATGGGCATGATAGCCAGGAATACCGATGCGGATGTTACTGTTGTAGCCCTTATCGGCGAGAGGGGCAGAGAGGTAAGGGAATTTGTAGAAAGAAGCCTGGGCCTGGAGGGGATCAAGAAGTCCGTAGTTATAGTCGCCACCTCTGATACACCCGCCCTGGTGAGAATAAGAGGTGCATATCTTGCAACCTCTATTGCGGAATATTTCAGGGACAGGGGAATGGATGTAATCTTGATCATGGATTCTATTACAAGATTTGCCATGTCTTTAAGGGAGGTGGGTTTGGCGGCGGGTGAGCCCCCCTCTGCAAAGGGTTATACCCCGAGCGTATTCACCAAGATACCCAAGTTGGTGGAAAGGGCCGGAAACCTGGATGGAGGGGGAAGCATCACCGGTATATATAATGTCCTTGTGGAAGGTGACGACATGACGGAGCCTGTAACGGATGCCGTTCGGTCTACAGTGGACGGGCATATAGTACTGTCCAGGCAGCTTGCCCAGCGGGCCCATTACCCGGCCGTGGATGTACTTGCAAGTGTAAGCAGGGTTATGAAGGATATAGTTGACACCGAACATTATGAAAGTGCGAAAAGGCTGATAAAGGTTCTTGCCACTTACAGGGAAGCCGAGGACCTGATAAATATCGGGGCATATGTTGAGGGAAGCGACCCGGAAATAGATTATGCGAAAAAGATGATAGGCAGGATAAATTCATTCCTTCAGCAGGGGATTCAAGAGAAAATAACACTTAAAGACAGCATTAAGAGGTTAAAGGCGTTGTTCAAGGATGATTAACCTCTTTTATGCAGAGATCAGAGGCCCTTACGAAGCCATCGAAAAAAGATGACGGTGCTTTCCCGCGGTGACTTGCGGCAGGCGGGAGCCTTGGAGCCGGGAAAGGTACCACCATCTTTAAGAAATAATAGACATGCAAAGCTCTCGAAATATCAACTGTTTACGGAGCAGGTAAGAAGATGAGGGGATTTTCCTTCAGGTTGCAGAAAGTTCTTAACTACAGAAGCTATCTGGAAAAGATGTCCCAGAGGGACCTTGTTAGCGCCAAGAGGGAACATATCGAAACAAAGAGGGAGATTAGCGAATTAAGCGGCAGGAGAATAGAGACCGCGAAGTTATGCAGCCAAGAAGGGCTCAGGGGCGTAGATGCACCGGTTTATTTACTGCATAAGTCGTTTATAGGAAAACTGGACAGGGACCTCGAGGCCAGCAACATTAAACTCGAGCGCACGGTTAAAAAATTAAGGTCCAAGGAAGAGGCATTAAAAAAGAAGTCTGTAGAAAGAAAAACACTAGAGTTTTTAAAGGATTTGCAGTTCAAAAGACACATGGAATTGATAGAAGCCCTTGAGCAGAAGGAATTGGATGAAATGGCGGTATTAAGAGGAGGAAGCCGGTGAAGACGATTACCCAGATAGCCCTGAGCTCCTTGATTGTTTTGAAGTTGGCACTGGGTTCCCTAATTGTTTACCAGGCTGGGTTCGGGTCCTGTTTCCTGAAAACCAATGCCATGGCATTGGAAGAGGCAGGCGAGGAAACGGAAGGGAAAAAGGACGCGGAAGAAAACAAGTTGGAAAAGAAGGAAGAAAAAAAGGAAGTTGTTGAAACGGATGCTGAAAATGATAAGTTGGACCTGGAGTTTCTCCTGGAAAAAAAGTCACAGCTTGAAGAAAAGGAAAACATGCTTGCCCAAAGAGAGGAAGAGCTGCGAGAGCTGCAGGAAAATATCAATAACAAACTTGCAGAGCTTGTACGATTGAGAGATAAATTAAGGGAAGAAATGGCCAAAAAAGAGGCCCAGGTTGCCCGGACAAAGGAGATCGAAGAGGCGAAGCTGAGGCACCTCAAAAAGGTTTATTCCTCAATGCGGCCTCAGAAGGCGGCAAATCTGGTGGAAAAATTGGATTTAAACTTTGCTGTGGAGCTCTTATCGGAAATGAAGGGCGAGGAAGTGGGAAACATACTTTCCTTTATGGACACGGAAAAGGCCGCCAGGATAAGCCAGGAGCTTGCCAAACGCAAATAGGACCTGCAGAGCAGTGGTTGCCGGTTATTTTAACCTGAAAGGACTGACAAAAAAGATGGCTAGATACATGCTTTGCATGATTATGTTCTTGAACGGGATTTTTTTGCCGGTTTGCGCAGTTGCAATTAGTCCAGGGGATGCAGTAAGTTTAAAAGAGGCCGGAATCAGTGAAAAGATCATAAAAGAGGTAATAGAGTCAAATGCAATTACCAGGGCCCTGATAACAGTGGAGGAGTTGATTGAGATGGAAAAGGCCGGCATGGGGGACGAAACCATACTCCTGGTGATCCGGAAGGCAGAGGCCCCGGTTTCTGAATTGGACGAGGAGAATGCATCCGATAGGGCCTTGACCAGGACCTTGAGGAGGCAGGAGATGGCCCTGGAGATGCGTAAAAGGGAACTAAGCACCGCGGTTAAATACCTCTCCGATCTTGCTTCCAATCCTGAAATTGTCAGGCTCGTGCAACAGGGAAAGATAGCAAGCGGGGATTACGCTGATATTGTCAAATATCTCAAACAATACGCCAGGGATGAAGAGACCATAGAATACCTCGGAGACGGTGACATAGAAATCGGTATCCAAAAGCAGTGAATTACAGGTTTTTTTGGCTGACAAAAAATGTCATGTTTTGCAAACAGGTCTCGGGAAGCGGGAGATCAGATATAGAAATCTATAAACATTCCCTTTTCCCAGGAGGTCATGGGCTCGGTATTTCCTGTACTATTATCTTCGAATCGATATTGTTCACTATTTTTTTGAATACCGTTAAGCCGGTCCTGTCTAAGGCCTTCCTCTCTTTGTACCGGTACGATTTCAAGCAGGGGCTGGTTATTGTTTACTTGCAGGGACATTTTATAGCACCTCGGCTAAATTACTTTTTGCATTATACCCAGTAGCCCGCCGAAAATCAATGAGATATTTGCAAAACATTAAGGGAAATATTTTCCCTCCGCTGCTTGATTAATAGGTAAATTTTTTCACAAAGGAAATTTGCCGGCCATTAATTATATTGCGCTTTTCTCTTAACTCTCCGTAAAAACTCAATAAATAAATTAATTCTCAACTTGGTACATGCCTTGCTAAATAAGTTTGGCAAGGGATAACAATGGATTGAAATTCGGAAATCGATGAACAAAATACTGCTTAACATATTTTCAAGTTCCGAAGGGCTTAAGCCCGGATTCGGCACAAAAGATGCCGAAGGCAGGGGTGACTTCTTTTCCCTGCTCCAGGGCTTGTCGGGCGGGGGGAAGGCAGGTATTTCCAGGAATATCAGCGGACCTGTGCAGGATGCCGCTTCTTTCAAGGATAAAAAAGATACCTATATAGAATTTCTCAGAAAGGCATTTTTGGCAAAGGGAAAATCACTGGATAATGTGTTTATAAATAAATCGGATATCAATCTGTTAGAAAAATATCTTCTTCACTGCGGATTCCAGCCGGGCAAAGTGGAGAATATCCTGAAGGATTTACTGGAAAAGTCAAACGGGCAAGAGATAAGCATCTCAAACTTCTTTAAGGTTATTGATGAATACCAGGAGACCGGTGACGATAAACAAAATTACCCCGTCCTGGGTGCTTCAGCTGTTCCCCATGTAGAATCACTTTTAAGGGCCCTGGGAATTGATCAAAAGAGGATAGATCACATACTGGAAAACGTCAGGTCAGAGCACGGGGAAATATATATTGATAGATTGGTCGGGGCTTTAAGGGAGATCAAGGAGGAGTCGTCCTTGACGGGAGCCCTTCAAACCGACAAGGCCGCGAAATCAATTGAGGCAATCATTAGAGCGATAGTGCCTGGAAAAATAGCCGGCCGGGATGATAATGCACATGGGCCAAAAGAAAACCTGACCAAACGCGGTAAAGAAGTCCAGGTTTATCTGAAGGCAGACTCAGTGCTGAAGGAAGGGCAGGGAGCAGGCAAGAAAGGTATTACCATAGAAGGGGTCATAGAGTTTTTTAAAAGGATAAGCAGGGGGCCTTCCGGAAAAGGCGCCATGCCCGGAGAAATCCGGGCTGAGGCGGGCAGGATACTGGAAAGGGCAAGCATACATAATGATAATGGGCAAGGCAGGAAAATCTTTTCTCATCTTGTTTCCGGACAGAGGTCAGACGGCAGGTACTTCGAGAGAGAAAAGTCTGCGGTTGCAGACAAAACTGAAAAGGAAAAGGGCCCCGCTGATTTTATAACCAGAGTGAACACGGAAGATTTGAACCGAAAGGCGGAAGAGGTCCTTCGTAACGGAAGATTCGGCCGGTTTTCGAACCAGGGATCGCGGGAACAGTGGGACACAGGGGCCAAACAAGGTGAATCCCATGGGACGAAACCGGCACTAAAAGCCTTGGATACGGCCCAGGGTACGGGGTTCCTCCAATTTGGAACAGAACGCGCGGCTGTAGAGGAAAGACCGGTCAACAATCCATTTCCTGCGTATCTGATAAAACAGATTGGAAAACAGATATCCAGGTCCATAATAAAAGGAGACAGGGTATTGAAGCTGCAATTAAGGCCCCCGGACCTGGGGGCGTTAAAGGTGCAGATAGACATAAAGGACAATGTTCTCAAGCTGGGGCTGGTAACAGAGAACAACTCTGTCAGGGAACTCTTGCTTTCAAACGTAAATAATCTCAGGGAATCCCTGACCGCAAACGGCATCAAGCTGGAAAGGATGGACGTTGATATCAATCAGGATTTTTCCCGGTCCATGGAGTTTGCCAGGGAGGGCGGGAACGACGAACCCGGTTTCGGGCATGAAAACGGTTATCCCGATGGTGTAGAAGATAGAGGAAATGAGGAAGCTGCGAGAATGCCCAGTTCGGCAAGAAGCGATCTTTTACTTGACCTTGTAGCATGAGAGAGGAGGAGCAATGTCGGTTTTACCTACTGAAAACATAAACGAGATCCTGGGGGATTTTTACGCGGAGACCGAGGCAAAGAAACAGGAAACGAGCGAACTTGGCAAGGAGGATTTTCTCAAGCTGCTGATAGCGCAAATCCAGAACCAGGATCCATTGAAGCCCATGGAGTCCATGGAATTTACTTCCCAGTTGTCCCAGTTTTCAAGCCTGGAGCAGTTATTTAATGTAAACAATAACCTTGAGGCGCTCCAGAATTCCTTTGCCGGGATCAACCAAAAAGATCCCATCGGTTATATAGGGAAGGAAGTCAAAACCACGGATAACGGCATTACCCTTAGAAACGGAGAGGCATCCGGCGCCTGCTATTCTTTGAAGGAGAGTGGAAGTTTAATTATATCCATCGCTGATGAACTCGGCAGGGAAGTCCGGAGTATTTTTCGGGAGAATCAGGCGGGAGTGCATGATCTGGACTGGAACGGAAAAGACAACCAGGGACAGGCCGTGCCGGACGGTAAATACTTCTTTGAGGTAAGTGCACTGGATGAACAGGGGTGGCCGGTGGATGTAACCGCAGGCCTTTCAGGCACGGTAACCGCCGTTGTCTACCAGGAAGGTACACCCTATCTGAAAGTAGGGGAGCAGATGATTGATCCTGAAAATGTCGTTGAAGTAAGCAGTGCAGATTAGACCTGAATAAAGGAGAAACCCATATGTCCATATCAACCTCTATCTATACGAGCATGAGCGGGCTTTTCACCATGGGGGACTGGTTGGCATGCATAGGGGATAATGTAGCCAACGTTGAAACCACCGCCTTTAAATCCGGCAGGCTGGATTTTGAAAACCTGCTTTCAGAGGCGGTGTCTTCCGGCGGCGTCAGGATAAGCCAATCCGGGTTTGTAAGTGACTTCTCCACGGAAGGACCGCTTACCCGCTCTGATTTGCAGACCCATATGGCAATTTCAGGCGAGGGTTTTTTTATTCTAAGGGATGCGGAAAACACAGATAAACAGTATTACACAAGGGCGGGAGAATTTGCCTTTGATTCACTGGGATTCCTTGCTAACCCTGATGGGCATGTTGTTAAGGGTTATGCCTTTGATGACCAGGGGACCCGTCAGGAGCAGTTGTCCGACATAAAGATCGAGCTTACACAACCTGGCTCCGGTTCCGAAAATAACGAGTCAGTTTCCAGGCTTTTTTCCTCCCCCAAGGCTTCTTCAAGATTTAAGGCCGCAGTCAACCTGGATTCGGATGCTCAAGACCGTTCTAAATCTGGCCTTTTCAGCCGTTGGGACGGAACCGGCGAGGTTCCCCTGGGCCAGGACTATTATGAGCTCAAGTCGGAGCAGAATATTTACGACAGCAACGGCGATACTAATTTGGTAGAGGTATATTACGATAATACCTCCGGGAATAATACCTGGGAGTACCTGGTTGCCAGGGCTTTGGATGCTCCGGGTACTGCAGCGGATGAAGGGGTCCTTGCAAGGGGAACCCTGAGTTTCAGCGCAAATGGAAGCCTTACGGACATGAGCATGGAAAACTATCAGCAGGGTGCCTGGTATGAGGCCGTAATCGGCGACAATGGATACTATGAATTTAAAACCGCCTTTGAGGGCGCCGAAAATATAGAGTTCGATGCAGGCGCCAGGTATATGGACGGCCAGTGGCATAATGACATGCAGAGCTCAACCCAGTACGCCATGTCCTCATTCATAAAACTACTGGACTCCGACGGCAACGGCAGGGAGGAATTGACCGGGTTTTCAGTCAACAGGGAGGGTATACTGAGGGCTGATTTTCAGAACAATGTTAGCAGCGACCTTTACCAGCTGGGACTCGCGGATTTCAGGAACACTTCCGGGCTTCAAAGGATAGGGTCATTGCTTTACCGGCAGGACCCGGGTGAGGCGGAAAGCCCGATAGTAGATGTCCCGGGCAGCTCTGGCATAGGGGAGATAGACGGGGCAAAACTCGAGGGTTCCAACGTGGATATAGCAAAGGAATTCGGTGATATCATAATAGCACAGCGTTCCTTCCAGGCCAATTCAAGGGCGATTTCCACCTCGGACGAGATGTTGGAGACCCTCGTGAGGCTGAAAAAATAAAACTTTTCACGAATGAATTAAGAAAAAGGAGGAATAGGCCATGTCCATATCAAATGCACTATTTTCCGGCATAAGCGGACTGACCACCCTGGGCAATTCCATGGCTGTGGTCGGCGACAACATTGCAAACGTCAATACCGTGGGTTTCAAGAATTCCAGGGCTACCTTTCAGGACGTGCTGGCACAGAACGTGGCAACCGCGGCCGGCACCTCACAAATCGGAAGGGGTGTCCGGCTGGGTACTATTGTCCGGAGCTTTGAGCAGGGTTCCTTTGAATCCACCTCATCGCCCACTGATTTGGCAATCGGCGGTGACGGGTTTTTCATGTTAAGGGATCCCAACACAGAAGGAGAAGTTTATTATACAAGGTCCGGTGAATTCAGGTTCGACAAGGACGGCAATTTTATCAACCCCTCGGGATACGTTGTTCAGGGATGGGAGATGTCCGAGGAAACAGGTGAAGACGTAGGAACAGTGGGTGATCTTGTGCTTTCTTCGTTTACCTCACCGCCGGAGGAGACCAGCAAGATAACGGCCATTGTAAACCTTGACTCCGACGAGGAGAGCAATGCGGACGGCTCGAATTATGCACTTTCCCGGTCTTGGGACGGATCGGATGCGGACGGCGACGAAATTTATATGCCCACCAACAGCTATGAATACCAAACTTCGGTCAAGGCCTATGACAGCCTGGGAAGTATCCATGATATAACCATTTTTTATGATAAAGGCGAGAATGCAAACGAATGGGAGTATGCCATTGCAGGTGACCCCGGCGAAGACAACAGGACCTATGTGTCAAGCACGGACCAGGGCGTGGGCATGCTTGCCAGGGGGCTTATTACTTTTAATAACGCGGGACGCATCACAGATATGACCATGGACAGGTTTGTTGGAGATTCCTACACGGCGGGCACCGTGACGGACGGCGGCGCCTGGACCGGAACAGCATCTTTGCCCTCGGTCTCAGGGATATATGCGGGTTCTGATGCCGCCCCGCCCGCGGCCCAGTCATGGACCATTCCCGCAGGGGGCATGACACTTGACGGGTCCAATCCCGCTTACACCCTTGCATGCACCGGCGACCTCGATGACATAACAATACCGGCCAATTACACCGCGGGCACGCCCATTACCCTTACCGAGCCCAGCGGCGACGACACCGGCATGACTATAGCATTCGAATCCGGTACGTACACGGCAGCGGAGTCCTTTGATTTTACCATTACCCAGGGAGATGCGGACGATCTCACGAATGTCTATTCCTGGGATACCCAGCTTCCTGGTAATACAACTAATACCAACGGTTATTTCAGCTTTACGCCTTCATTCACTACAGGTACCGCAATGAACATTTCCCTTAACATAGGTACATCATACACCGGTTCGGACTGGCAGTACGATTCCCTTTCAACCACACAGTACTCTTCCTCTTCAAACACCGTATTCTCATCCTCGAACGGATACGGGGCCGGTGACCTGGAAGATATAGACGTTAGCGTGGACGGAACTATTGCCGGAAGCTATTCAAACGGCCAGGTGTTGAATCTTTTCAGGGTGGCCCTGGCAAAGTTCAACAACGAACAGGGCCTTTCAAAGATAGGGAATAATCTGTACGCGGAGACCAGGGAGGCCGGGGATCATATATCCGGAAAGCCTCAGACCATAGGACTGGGAAGCATTTCGCCCAATTCCCTGGAGCAATCCAATGTGGACATAGCCGAGGAATTCGTAAAGATGATCACCACCCAGAGGGGATTTCAGGCGAATTCAAAGATCATCACCGTGTCGGACCAGATGATGGCGGATTTGATCAATATGAAGAGATAATATTGCTATTCCTTCTTAGCAATCTTTGCCCAGCACCGGAAAGGGAGATCACGGGTACCTCTTTCTTAAACTTATCAGCCTTTGCATGCCCTTTCCAGGTGGTCCCGGCGGGCGGGGAGGCCTCAGGATATGCTATCCGTATAACCAGGAATTTTCA
>CAZZPR010000011.1:0-52692 GCA_964655655.1 uncultured Desulfobacteraceae bacterium
ATAGGGTAGTTTCTCACCCCTGATAATGGGTATTCTCCCAGCCCTGATAATACCTAACCTCGTCTTCAAAAGCATGCAAGCTGTTGAGAATACTTTAGTAGAGGCGCTGGTTACGTTAGAAAATGATCATGAAAGAACACAAAGTATAGCAGGCTTTGAGTGGATTGTAAGTATTCCTTTGAATGCAAATTAGTATGAAATGTGCTTTTTTAAGCCAGTAAAGCTTAAATATCAGAAAAACTTATGTCTGTATCCCCCGAAGGCAGGGGAATTATAAATACTGGCTTATTGGTCCTGCGAAGAACCTTCTCCGCGGTGCTCCCCAGGAAAGCATGTCTCAAAAAGCCCTTTCCGTGGTCTCCCATTATAATTACGTCGCAATTTCGATTATCGGCCATATCCAATATCACCTCCACGGGGTAGCCTTCAACAACCTCTATGGATTCAATGCGTTCCAAGCATTCCGGTCTATCCTTAAGCTCCTTTTTGCAGAATTCATCCAGGCGTTTTTTAATACGCTCTTCTGAGTGGGCTTGTCTTTCCTTTCTTAATTCCTCTAACTTGTCCTCGCCTACATAGTCCCTTACCTCGTAAAGGGCAGAAGGGGGGATATCTTCTCTGACATGAAGGATTATTAAACTGGCGTCGTGATTTATTGCTGAATTCATCGCATACCGAAATGCATAAGCGGAATTCTTGGATAAATCAGTGGCATATAGTATCTTGTTGATTTTTGGGATCATGGCTTTTCTCCTTTCTGCTTTTGTTCACATGTACAACACCTTAATCCTCTTACGAAACCAAGTTTATAAAAAAAACGAGCATCTTTCCTGTTGGGCATAAATAATGTTTAACAGGAATTTTAGAGATTTGCAATTTTAATCTTTTTGCAAGCCTAATATTTTTCCCCTGTTGTATCCATAATTTTTCTTTACTTACAGTAATACTTATAGTAAAATTATGCTGGTTTTATACGGAGGCGGGCATGAAATTGACATCCAAGCAACAGGCGGTTCTCTCTTATATAGCCGAATATTTGGACAGATGGGGGAGAGCGCCCACATTTCAGGAGATTTGTGAACATTTTGGATTCAGTTCATATCACACGGTAACCACCTATCTGAGAATACTGGAGAAAAAGGGCTACATAAGGCTTCCTTATAAAAAGAACCAGAAAAGGGCGATCCAGGTGATAAGCCCTGTGGAAGCCGGCAGGCTGGAGCTGCCCCTTTTGGGAGTGGTTGCAGCGGGCAAGCCGGTGGAGCCTGTCGAGGATGTGGAGACCATCGAGATTCCTTCCTGCATGCTGGGAGAGGGTGATCACTATGTGCTAAGAGTGAAAGGCGATTCCATGAGAGATGACGGAATCTTGGACGGGGACTTTGTGGTGATAAGAAAGGGTCCGTGGGCTGAAAACGGCCAGACTGTGGTTGCTCTGGTTGATGAGAGGGCCACTGTAAAAAGGTACTTTAAGAAGGGCCCCGACATAGAGCTTCATCCGGCAAACCCGGACCTGAGCCCTATGATTTTAAAAGAGGGGGATTTCAGGATAGAAGGGAGGGTGGTAGGGGTTATTCGCCGTTACAAATGAACAGGAGAACGATTACACATCTGAATATTCCCTCGCTTCCCCTGGCAGTGGAAATGCTCCGGCAACCGGAGCTTAAAGGTCGGCCCTTGGCAGCTGCTGCCTCCGGGTCTTCGAGGGCGCGCATCACGTTCGTTTCTTCCCGGGCCCGGGATGAAGGTGTGCGCCGGGGAATGCCGGTTTTCCTGGCACTAAGGAACTGCCCCCGGCTTGTAATTACCGTGCCCGATCCTCGCCTTGTTTCAAGGGTGGAGACCGCCATTATTGAAAGGGCGGCGAGGTATACGCCGGTGTGGGAATGCGGAGGTGCCGGAAGCCTTTACCTGGACCTCACAGGAACAGGCAGGTTATGGGGTGCCGGGGCGGATGCGGCCCATAAACTCAGGAAGGAAATCGCCAGTGATTTGGGGTTACAGGGTTCGGCTGCGGTGTCCGGGAACAAGATGGTTTCTTTCATCGCTTCCAGGATGAAGGGCGATGAAGGCATATGCGAGGTGGGGCCCGGGCGGGAGCCCTCCTTTATGGCCCCGCTGCCAGTGGGCCTGCTACCCGGGATAGACACCTTTCGTGAACGGCTGCTCGTGGAGGAATTCAATATAAACCTGGTCAGAGAAATAGCGGAACTGGGCGAGGAGAATTTGAGGCCACTTTTCGGGGCATCTGCCGGTGTGGTTCATCGCCAGGCCCTGGGCATTGATAACACCCCTGTTTATCCATCCCCGAGGAACCCCTTAATATGTGAAGAAGAAACGCTTGAAGAGGATGAGCACGACCCCGAAAGATTGCGTCCTGCAATCTACCGGATGACGGAAAGGGCCTGCATGCGGCTTCGGGCAAACGGACTGCGCCCCGCAGGTGTCTCCCTTATGGTAAGGTATTCCGACAGGACTGATGGAAAGGGAAGGGCCGGTTTGCCCGAAAATAACGGCTGGGAATTTGAGATCTATCCCCACGTTGAAAGCCTTTTTTACAGAGTCTACCAGAGAAGGGTCAGGCTGGCGTTCATTCTGGTTTCCTTTGTACGCCTTGCCCCGGTTTCTTCCCAGATGTCCCTCTTTGACGGCTGGAGAAATAAAAAGATAGAGGTAATCCGGGCTGTGGACAGTATAAGGGAAAGGTTTGGGTTTGAGGCGGTTTCATTCGGGAGGACGATGCAGGCATGAATTTTGTGTATCTGAACGTGCACTCTCAATATTCAAAAGGCTGGGGCGTGGCCACTGTGGAGGAACTCTGCCGGAGTGCACACGGCCTGGGCCTGCGGACCCTGGCACTCACCGATACCAACGGGCTGTACGGCACAATAGAATTCATAAGGACTACAGAAAAATATAATATCAGGCCCATTATAGGCAGCGAGATATTCACCAGGGAGCACAGGGCCGTGCTCTTGGTCAAGGACAGGGTGGGATACGCCAATCTCTGCCATATAATATCCGACAGGCAATGCGATCCGGGTTTTGATCTTGTACGTTCGATAGGTGCGAGACGGAAGGGGCTGATCGTATTCTCCGATGATTTCCGGCTGCTCAGGGCCCTTAAAAGGGAGATCGGAAGGGATCTGTTTGTGGAGATATCCCCTGGGCACGGAATGCACGAAGCTTACGCCTTTTCCAGGGAGAGGGGGATACCGCCGCTGGCTACTATCAGGGTCTGCTTGGCCCACCCGGAACAATATTATCTTCACCGCATAATCCGGGCCGTGTACCTTAGAAAGATGATCTCTGCCCTGGGCAAGGGCGATATATGCCTGCAGGAAGAGTCCCTGAAGCCGGAGAGGGAAGTGATAGATCAATTTCCCCATGCGCCCCAGGCAGTGCGCAACACTTTGGAAGTGGCGGAAAGGTGTAAAACGAATTGGGATTTTTACGGCACCGTATTTCCATCTTTCAGAAAAGGATTTTCGGAGGAGGAGGCCTTTTTTGTTCTCAGGAAAAAGGCACTCGAGGGATGCAGTTGGCGTTATGGAGAGATAAGTTCACCTGTTCGCTCCAGGCTGGAATACGAGCTGGGCATCATCCGGGAGAAGGGGTTTTCCCAATATTTCCTGATAGTGTCCGATATTGTGGAGCGTTTTTCCAGATCTTGCGGCAGGGGCAGCGGTGCCGCATCTCTGGTGTCATATGCCTTGGGAATTACTCATGTTGACCCCGTGGGTCGCAACCTTGTCTTTGAGCGGTTTCTTAACCCGGCTCGCACTGAGCCGCCTGACATAGATCTGGATTTCGCATGGGACGAAAGGGATGAAATACTGGATTATGTTTTTAGCAGGTACGGAAATCGCTCCGTGGCCATGGTGGCCAACCATAATTACTTCCGTTCCAGGTCTGCCGTACATGAAACAGCCAGGGCCTCCGGTATCCCGGAGGAAGAAATAAACAAAACACTGGGAAAGATGAACCGGGGATGGGGCTTTAAGGCCGGAGGCCCGGGTGAAACCTGGAATAAGATTTTTAGCACGGCGGAGGGCCTGCAAGGAAGATTTCGGTATATGGCCACCCATTGCGGCGGGGTAGTTATAGTGCCCGGCGAGATAAGGTCATACTGCCCTGTGGAGATATCCTCCAAGGGGGTCCAGGTGCTGCAGTGGGAAAAGGATTCAGTAGAGGAATCCGGCCTGGTAAAGCTGGATATTTTGGGAAATCGCAGCCTGGGGGTCATCCGGGATACACTGGGCCTTATATATAAGAATTACGGTAAAAGAATAGAGTATAAAGATCTCGATCCCGGGCAGGATCAAAAGACCATCCGGATCTTTTACAGGGGAAATACGATCGGCGTGTTTTACTTTGAAAGCCCGGCTACCAGACAGGTACTTTCCCAGGTGTCAAGCGGGATGGGGTTTGATGAATACCTTAAAAGAGACCATTTCGGCATAAACGTAATTATCACCTCCATTATCCGGCCCGCCTCCAGGGGTGTAATCAGCACCTGGGTATCAAGGCTGCACGGAAGACCCTGGAAGCCCGTGCATCCCTTTGTTAAGCCGATACTCGAAGAGACCCTGGGGGTAATGGTTTTTCAGGAGCAGGTAAGTCTGGCTGCCACGGCCCTGGCGGGATTTGACATAAAGGAGGCGGATGCACTGAGGAAAATCGTTAGCAAAAAGGGCAAGGGAGAGCACTTGAGGGATTTTTACTTGCGGTTTTTAAAGGGGGCGAGGACCCGGGGGGTGAATGACAGTGCAATCCGCGAAGTATGGAAAATGATTACCTCCTTTGAGGGCTACAGTTTCTGTAAGCCCCATTCTGCCAGCTATACCCTGGTGGCCTATAAATCCGCCTTTTTAAAGGCCTGTTATCCGGCGGAGTTTATGGCCTCTGTTATCTCCAACCGGGGAGGATATTATTCCACGTTAGCCTACATCTCGGAGGCCAGAAGGATGGGGTTGAGGATACTTCTCCCGGATATAAACCTGAGCGAGAGGAGATATACGGGAAAAGATGATTGGATAAGGGTGGGTTTTATGCAGGTGAAGGGGCTTTCAGTGGAGGCGGTTGATGTCGTCTTGCGGGAGCGTCCCGCCGGGGGGAAGTTCACGGATGTCCGTGACTTTCTGAAAAGAACCTCTATTCCATTGCATGATGTCCTGATTCTGATAAAGGCCGGATGCCTTGACAGCATTGCAGGTCCCTTAACCAGGCCGGCTCTTATCTGGGAGTCATACAGGTATTTTTACCAGGATCGGGACAATACAGGATCCGGACTTTTCCCTGGCCCGAAGGTTTCTGTTCCAAAATCCTTTTCTTCCAGGGACCGGGATTCGCTCGGCCGGGAAAAAGAGATATTCGGGCTTATCGTATCCACCCATCCCCTGAATTTTTTCGGAAAGGCCCTTGAGCGGGTCAGGTGTATAGCTGCCAGGGATCTTTTTAGATACGCCGGCTTGCGCGTAACCACTGTCGGTTTGCTGGTAACCGGAAAGAGAATCGCGGCAAAAAACGGGAAGCAGATGGGGTTTTTATCCTTTGAGGATATGACCGGTATTTACGAGACGGTGTTTTTTCCGGAGGCATACACGAGGTTTTCCCATATGCTGGAAATAGACCGGGCCTACATACTCAAGGGAAAGGTGGAACGGGATTCAGGGACCGTGAGCTTGGCCGTGGACTGGATAAGTGCCATGAAAAACCGGTGAGTCATGCCCAGTATCCTCCAAATATTATTTTTATTCAATATTGACTGAATTCATTGAACTTATTATATTTATTAATTTAATCCATGAAAGGGTGGTGAAATGAAGCAATTTATCGAGGACGTGGGCATACTTTACGAAGAGATGGGCCTGCCAAGGATGGCCGGGAGAATCTTCGGCTGGCTGATGGTATGCGAGCCGGCCTATCAGTCTGCCGAGGAGCTTGCAGAAAATCTTGAGGCAAGCAAAGGTTCTATCAGTTCCATGACCAGGCTGCTGATCCAGATGGGTCTTGTGGATAAAATAGGGCTTCCGGGAAAGCGGGAGACATATTACAGGATAAAGCCCGGGTCCTGGTCTGAGCTTGTTCGCACCCGACTCTATTATATAACAGCCACACGTAAGCTTGCGGATCGAGGGTTGGAGCTTACAAGGGGCAGGAGTGCCGAATCTCGTAAGCGCTTGAAGGAATTGAGGGATTTTCATTCCTTTTTGGAGCGGGAAATCCCTGCACTGCTGGAGAGATACGACCGTGAACGCAAGGAGAACCCTGCAGGCGGGAACATTGACCGGCAAGGAGATTGACATGAAGAAAATTTTGGCCATATTGCTGTGTGTGTCTTTGGGGCCGGTGATTTCCTGTGAAAGACCCCTTGACGAGGGCAAGGTAGAAGAACCTGTGCTTGTGGAAGTTGCACCTGTAAAAAGGGGTATGGCAGTTAAGGAAATCAATTTCACCGGGGGAATTGAGGCGGAATCGGAAATCAATGTTTATCCCAAGATAACCGCAAGGATAGAAGAACTAAGGGTGGACACAGGGGATCAGGTCCAAAAGAATGACATTATAGCTGTTTTGGAATCAGATGAGCTCAGGGCACAGGTAGAACAGGCTAGGGCAGCCCTTGACGTGATGAAGGCGAAATGGGCCCGGATGAAGATCGGGGCGAGGCAGGAGGAAATCTCTCAGGCCGAGGACATGGTAAAAAAGGCAAGGGCAGGCCTGATAGATACTGAAAGAAACTACCAGAGGATGCAAACACTTTTTGAGAAGGATCTTATAGCCAGGCGGAAATTCGAGGAGGCGGAGGTGGCTTATACGGTGGCCAAGGCGGATCTTAATTCCGCCATGGAACAGCTTAAAATACTTCAAGAAGGTGCCACCAGGGAGGACAGGCAGGCACTTTTCGCCCAGTTGAAACAGGCGGAGGCTACCCTGGACCTGGCCAAGATCCGCCTTTCCTATGCACGGATCATCTCGCATATGGACGGAATTATAAGCAGGCGCTATTTCGACCCCGGGGACTTGGCTTCTCCCGGAAAGCCTCTTTTTGAGATAGTGCAGATGGATGAGGTCAAGATAATAGTCCATTTTCCGGAAAACCATTTTACCTATATGGATCCGGGCACCCCGGTTCAGCTCACTGTAGATGCCTGTCCGGATAGAACCTTTAGCGGGAAAATAAACAAGGTCGAACCCACCCTGGATTCTGCAACCCGAATGTTTTCAGCGGAGGTCAAGGTAAAAAACGGTGAACATATTTTAAGGCCGGGTATGTTCGCCAAGATAAGGATCGTTGCTGAACCGCACCCTGATGCGCTTCTGGTTCCAAAAAGTTCGGTCTTTTCTCGTGGAGAATTCCTCGAGGCCCCAAGCGCAGGGTCCGACATATCCAGGAATTTTCATATCTTTGTGGTTAAAGACAACAGGGCTGACCTCAGAAAGGTCGCCCTTGGACATGATTCCGGGGACCTTGTGGAGATTTTGGGAGATGTGAAGGAAGGAGCCCTGGTGGTTGTCCGCGGCGTTCACAAGATTTCGGACGGGGGAGCGGTTGAAATAGCAAACATGGGTGGTGGTACAGGATGAGCTTGTCCAGCCTTTCTATAAAACGTGCCGTTACCTTTGCCATGATATACGTGTTTGTGGTCGGTTTCGGTCTCTTCGGCCTTTCGAGGCTAAAAATAGACATGTACCCGGATATCACCTTTCCGGTGATTTCGGTAATCACAACCTATACGGGAGTGGCCCCGGCGGACATTGAAAATTCCATCACAAAGCCAATAGAGGAAGCGGTTGCATCGGTGGAGAACATAAAGAATATTAGGAGCATCTCCAAGCTAGGAGGATCCTTGATATTGGCGGAGTTCGAATGGGGCATTGACCTGGATCAATCGGAAAAGGACATTCGCAACAACGTTGATTTTATTCGTGATTCACTGCCCGATGAGGCTACCGAGCCCCTTATATTCGCCTTTGATCCCCAGAAGATGCCAATTCTTTTTATGTCCGTTTCCGGCCCCATGGATCCGGCGGAACTTCGCGAGATCAGCAAAAGCCAGATCAAGCCAGCCCTTGAAAGGATTGTAGGGGTGGCGTCGGCTGAGACGGCGGGTGGGCTGGAGAGGCAAATCCAGGTCCGGCTGGATCCGGCAAAGCTTCAGGCAAGGGGTATACCGGTAGAGGCGGCAGTATCCTCGCTGGGGAGGGAAAACCTTCTTGTACCCGGTGGAAAAATTGACGAACAGGAAAAGGAATTCAGTGTCAGGACCCTGAGCGAATATTCCTCCGTGTCTCAAGTGGCGAATACCGTCATCGGTTATCAGGGAAACTCACCAGTATCTATAAAGGACGTGGCGGAAGTGGAAGACAGCTATGAGGAGATTACCCGTATAATACGCAACAACCGGAAACCCGGCGTATTGCTGGTGGTGTCCAAAAATTCCTCCGCAAACACGGTTCAGGTGTCGGACAAGGTAATAAATGAGCTGCCAGAAATCGTCAGCAGGCTTCCGGAAGGGCTAAAGATAGGGGTAATATTCAATCAGGCGGATTTCATAAAACGATCCCTCAGCAACCTCAGCACCACTGCTGTACAGGCCTTTCTTCTTGCCGGACTGGTTTTGCTTTTTTTTCTGCATAATCTCAGGGCGGCCATAATCGTGGCCCTTACAATCCCCATATCCATCATTGTTACCTTTACGGTAATGGATTTCGCAGGAATAACCCTTAACATGATATCCATGGCCGGCCTGGCCCTGGCGGTGGGAATGCTGGTTGACAACTCCATAGTGGTATTGGAGAATATTTTCCGTAACTTCAGACAGGGACATTCACTAATGGATAGCGCGGACAGGGGAACAGGTGAGGTTGCAACCGCCATCATTGCATCCACCCTTACTACTGTTTCCGTGTTTTTCCCGGTACTTTTCGTACCAGGTATAGCTGGGGTTATGTTCAATGACATGGCCCTTACCATCTGTTTCTCCCTTTTTTGTGCACTCCTGGTTTCCTTGACCCTGATTCCCCTTCTTTCTTCCAGGTTTCTCGGAAAAGGGGGAAAAGGAAAGAACAAGTTTTCCGGAAAGATTGCAGGCAGGATCGATCCCCTTTTACAAAGGTTGATGGATATATACACAGGGAAACTTAAATGGTGTTTGGAGCATCGCAAGGTTACCCTTTTTGTGGCCTTTGCAGCACTTGCAGGAAGTCTGGCCCTGGTTCCCAGGCTGGGGATGGATTTTTTTCCCAAGATGGACGAAAGCCAGTTCGAGCTGAATGTGGAAAGGGCGCCTGGAACCAGCTTGAAATCAACGGAGGCCACCTTTCGACGAATTGAAAATATAATTCACGAGAGTATCCCGGAGGTCAAAAACCAGAACACGGATATAGGGGTAGGAGAGGCCTTTGGCGCCTTTGCCAAGGGTTCGTACGCGGGAAAGATTCGGGTCAACCTCGTTGACAAGACAAAAAGGGAGCGCGGGCAGATGGAAATCGAGGCCGCATTGAGAAAAAAGCTGGAAAAGATACCGGGGATAACCTTTTCCATTACTCAGGGCAATTTTCTGGGGGAAGAAGGAGACCTTATTATTTATCTTTACGGAGAAGAAATGGATGCCGGAAAGGTCACGGCGGACAGGATAAAAAAGTCCGTACAGGAAATTCCCGGGGCAGTGGACGTTTCTACCAGTTTGGAGTCAGGAAGGCCGGAGCTTCAGATACTGCTGGACAGGGACAGGATTTACGCCCTTGGGCTCAGCTCCGCAAAGGTTGCCAATGCTGTCTCTACCTATATCAAGGGAACCGTTGCATCTCTTTACAGGGACCAGGGAGAGGAATATGAAATACTCGTTAGACTGGATCCAAAATACCGAAAACGAACTGAGATACTTAAAGAGCTTTACGTTGCCAACCACAGGGGTGATCAGATACCCCTTTCCAGCATCGTTAAAATACGTCAGGGCCTTTCGCCTGCGAGCATATTGAGACGAAACCAGCAAAGGGTAATCAATATACCCGTAACCGTGGTAAACAGAAGCCTCGGGGACGTGGCGGACGACGTGGAAGAAGTACTGGAAAACACTGAACTGCCTCCCGGGTTCAGCTACGAAATCGGCGGGGCCGCCCAGGACATGAGGACTTCTTTCAAATGGATGGGTCTCGCCTTGTGTGGGGCGGCGCTTATTGTTTACATGGTTATGGCGTCACTTTACGAATCTTTCATGGCACCCTTTATAATATTTTTTACTATTCCTCTGGCTGCCATAGGTGTGGTGGCAATGCTCTTCATCACAGGTACCACGCTAAGCGTGGTTGCCTTTATAGGCGTAATAATGCTGGCCGGCATCGTGGTTAATAACTCCATTGTGCTGGTGGATTATATTAACAGGCTTAGGCTTCGGGGTTATAATATCCGCGAGGCGGTAGTTGAGGGGGGCAGGACTAGATTGAGGCCCATTTTAATGACCGCACTCACTACCATGCTGGCGCTTGTACCACTTGCCCTGGGACTCGGATCAGGCGGAGAGTCCTGGTCGCCCATGGCCAGGTCAGTAATAGGCGGCCTGGCTGCGAGCACTTTCCTGACCCTTCTGGTAATCCCGGTGATCTACACTTATCTGGCACCCAAAAAGTTAGTTCATTCCGGGGTGGAGTTTACCAGACCGGAGTCGGAAAATAATTAATAATTTATACCCCTAAAGCTGTGGCAATAAGAACCTTTTAGCGTGTTGTTATTAACACACAAAATGAAAAGAAACATTGTTTCAAAAAATTGCTCATAATTAATTTTTACTGTAATTTCTGTAAGTTATAAAATTAAAACATTTTTGCAGTCGAAATATATTTTTATGGCATCTTGCTTGCAATTTGTAATATAGTTAATTCCAATTTTTATTAGTTCAGTAAGGGTATATTTTAGCAGGGCAGTAGGCCTTTAAAAGAAAGATGCAAAAGGAAATGTGATGGAAATAAGGCAAAGAACACTGGCAAAGGAAATAAGCTGCACAGGAATAGGTCTTCACTCCGGAAAAAAGACCAGGCTGACCATAAAACCCGCCCCGCCCAACAACGGTATAACCTTTGAGCGCGTCGATGTATCCCCGAGACGTACTGTCAGGGCATCTTTTGATAACGTGGTTGCCACCAACATGGCTACAACCATAGGGTTTAACGGGTACAGCGTGGCGACCATAGAACATCTTATGGCCGCTTTTTTCGGTATGGGCATAGATAATGCCCTGGTGCAGATAGAGGGCAAAGAGGTGCCTATTATGGATGGGAGTTCCGCCCCCTTTGTTTTTTTGCTAAAGAATGCCGGAATTGCCCTGCAAAACCCCTGCAAGAAATTTCTTTTTGTAAAGAAGCCTGTCAAGGTCTCCCAGGACATGAGGTCTGTAAATCTTTTTCCTTCCAAGGAGCTAAAAATAACCTATGAAATCGACTTTGACCATCCCCTGATAAGGCATCAGAAATACGAGATATCATTTTCCCAGTCCGCATTCATCCAGGAAATCAGCAAGGCAAGGACCTTTGGTTTTTTGAAAGATGTTCAGGAGTTGAGAAGCAATGGACTGGCCAAGGGAGGATCTCTGGACAATGCTATTGTTGTGGACGGTTTCAGGGTTTTGAACGAAGACGGATTGAGGTATGAGGATGAATTCGTTCGTCATAAGATCCTTGATTTTATCGGAGATCTTGCCATCCTTGGTTCCCCGGTAATAGGGCATTTTTTGGTAAAAAGATCAGGACATGCCTTAAACCAAGAATTGTTAAAAAATTTCATGGCCAGGGAAAACTGCTGGGAAGCCGTGGAGTTCAAACAAAAGGAAGAATACCAGAAATTACAGGTAAAGATACCCACGTTTGAGGGTTTGGGGCTTGCGCCCGTTTAAGCCTATCTGCTTACAACATCCCTATTAAATCTTGCAATAGTCCTTCCTTTTATCTATTATATTCTAATTGTTTTTTATTCTTTTTTATTCCTTAAAAAATAGCGGTTTATGTTGAGAAGATGTGCTTACATAGTGGTGACCGTATTTTTCCTCTCATCCGTTTTTCCTGGAACATCTATTGCAAAAGACGCCCACTTATCAGATATAATAGTAACCAACACCCGTGATCACCTGCTTGTCTATTTTGATGCCGAGAATTGTTTTACCCGGGATATGAACAAGGCTATCCTGAACGGTATTCCTACCAAGTTCACCTTTTTTGTTAAATTATATGAAATAAGGGGAGGATGGTTTGACCACAAGATCAAGGATATAAGGCTTACTCATACAGTAAAATATAATACACTGAAAAGCGAGTTTACCCTTGAGCTGCCGGAACAAAACGATAAAGAGGTAAAAACCAAGGATTTCGACGAGACAAAGGACATGATGTCCGAGGTAGTGGCTTTAAAGGTTGAAGACCTGGATAAAATAAAAAAGGGGAAGCAATATAAATTGAGGATCAAGGCGGAACTGGATAAGATTGAACTGCCTTTTTACTTGAATTATGTACTTTTTTTTCTCTCCCTGTGGGACTTTGAAACCGATTGGCACACGGTTATCTTTAAGTATTAGATATGGCTGAAATACAAAAAAATTCCCTCAATGAGGACAGGAAAAGGCGAAGGCGTGAGATAATCATAATTGGGATCATTCTGCCTATAATCGTCCTGTTGAGCTATATTGGAATCAAGGTGCTGAAACTCGGTCTTGACCTTCCGGTTGCGGACAGCATATTGATCTTTGCTCTAATAAACGTAAATGTCATACTTCTATTGCTGTTGCTTTATTTGACTATGAGGAACCTGGTCAAATTGCTGTTTGAGAGAAAGAAAGGGGTAATGGGCTCCAGCTTGAGAACAAAGCTTGTATTTGCCTTTGTACTGCTTTCGCTCCTGCCAACCATAATTATATTTTTTGTTTCAGTACAGTTTATCTCCCTTTCTTTAGATTACTGGTTTAATGTCCAAATAGAGCAGTCACTCCAGAAGTCCCTTGAGCTGGGACAGGACTACTACAACAGGGCGGGAAACGAAATCTTGAAATTCGGAAACAACCTCAGCTCACTGATTACCCACGAAGACTATATGTTGTCGCCCAAATCGAATAACTTGCAGGAGTTCATAGACGAAAAAAGAAGGGAATACGGCCTTGCCTCCATCAAGGTGTTTTCCTCCAAATTTACCGAAGAGGCGTCATCCCATGACAGCAGTGTAGACTTGAAGCGGTTCAAGGATCTAAGTGCTGATGTTTTGAGAAAGAGCTTCAAGGATTCAACGGACATGAAGATCATTCAGAGTTCTTCTCATGGAGACCTGATCAGGGGAATCGTACCTATATTTTCCAAAACCGAGACCAAGGAACAAACAGGGGCCATTGTGGTTGCCAGGGTCGTCCCCGGCACGGTCTTAAACAGGCTTACAACCATTAATAAGGGGCTTCAGGGATACAAGCAGCTCAAGATGTTAAAAAAACCGATAAAGATAAGCCACCTGATAACCCTTTCCATAGTAACTCTCCTTGTAATCTTTTCCGCCATTTGGTTCGGGTTTTACCTTTCTAAGGGTATAACCGTGCCCATAGATGAGCTGGCAAAGGCTACCGAGCGGATTGCCTCCGGCGATTACCGGTTCCGGATAAACCTGGAATCCAAGGATGAGATGGGCGTACTCGTAGACTCATTCAACCGGATGACAAGGGACCTCAGGGATGGCAAAGAAAAGCTGGATGCAGTCAACAGGGACCTTATCAGAAGCAATACGGAGCTCGAGCAGAGAAGACTTTACATGGAAACTATCCTGAAGAACGTGGCAGCCGGAGTTATATCTATGGACTCTCAGGGTCTCATTTCCACCATAAATAAGTCGGCGGAGAAAATGCTGGGTATAACCGCGGAAGAAATAATCGGAAAGAGCTACCAGGATGTATTGGGTACCAAATACCGCTCAATAATAAACAGGTTTGAGACGGACAGGGATCTTTTAAAGAAAGAATTTATACAAAAGGAGATAAATATATCCATTAAAAACCAGAGCCTTAAACTATTGGTATCCCTCAATGTGCTCAAGGACGATAAAGATAATTATCTTGGACTGGTTGCGGTATTCGAGGACCTGACAGAACTGGAAAAGGCGCAGCGCATGGCGGCATGGAGAGAGGTGGCGAGGCGTATTGCCCATGAGGTAAAAAATCCACTCACCCCTATACAGCTTTCTGCACAGAGACTCAGAAGGAAGTACGGAGATACCCTGGAAAAAGGGGATGATACTGTATTTAACGAGTGCACAAGATTGATAATAGACAACGTGGAGGAACTAAAGGGACTGGTCAACGAGTTTTCCAGTTTTGCCAGAATGCCTGAGTCAAACCCCATGCCGGATGATATTAAACGGATCGTGAGAAATTCAATCCTCATGTACAAGGATATGCACAAAGAGGTTAAATTCGATTTTATAGAAAACGGGGATACCCCGGTAATCAAAGTTGACAAGGAACAAATAAAGAGGGCCATGCTGAACTTACTGGATAACGCGGTATCAGCCATAGAAGGAGACGGTAAGATCAGCATAGGACTAAAATACGAGAAAGAGCTGGGTGTAGTGAGGATTGAGGTGGCAGACAATGGTACGGGAATTTCCGATGAAGATAAAGAAAGGCTTTTTGAGCCGTATTTTTCCACAAAGAAATCAGGCACCGGATTGGGCCTTGCGATTGTTAACCGAATAATCAGGGATCATAACGGGTATATAAGGGTTGAGGACAATACGCCAAAGGGTTCGAGGTTTATCATCGAATTGCCTGTAAGGGTTTAAAGGATAAAAAAACAGGTGCTTGCGGGAATGTACTTTGTATACCATATTTTAACAACCTTTGCCCTTTTTTTATCATTCCCCTTTTTATACCTGAAGGATAGTAAACGCCTTAAACAGAGATTGGGCCTGGGAATTCCTTATAGTGGTAAATCGGCCTACAAAAAGATCTGGGTACATGCCCTTTCCGTTGGAGAGGTTTTGTCCGCCGTCCCCCTGATTTACGGCCTGAAGAAGAGGTATCCTTCCAGGAAAATAGTCCTTTCTGTTAAGACAATCTCCGGCATGGAAATCGCCAAAAATGCCCTCAAGGATAGCATCGAATATATTTTGCCCATGCCACTGGATTTCTGGTGGTCCATGAACAGGCTGATAAGGGAAATTGATCCCTCTGTATTCATTCTGATTGAAACGGATATATGGCCCGGGCTTATAAAATCACTCAAAAAAAAGGGTGTGAACACCATCCTGGTAAACGGCAGGATTTCTCCCGATACCGGTAGAAACTACAGGAAATGGAAATTTTTGATAGCCAGATTTTGGGCTCCAATAGCGATGTTTTTGATGCAAACAGAGCTGGACATGGACAGAATGATCAAAGGGGGTATTTCGCCGGAAAAGATAAGGGTTACCGGGAATATAAAGTTCGACGGCCAGCGCACCCGGTATGCGGATAAAGAAGTCCGGGAGTATTCCAGGCTTATTGATTCCAGGAAAAGGCCTTTATGGGTGGCGGGAAGCACCCATTCTCCGGAGGAGAGGATTATATTGGATGTATTTGCTGAACTTATCAAATCTTTCCCGGACATTTGTCTCGTTATAGGGCCAAGAGAGCCCCGAAGATTCGACGGGGTATTTAATATGGCGGAAAGCCTCGGTTTCAAGACAGTAAAAAGGACCATGCTTCCTTCAAAAAAGCCTGATTATAGTGTTATTATACTGGATACTATAGGTGAACTGGGCAAGGTTTACGGATTGGCGGACGTAGCATTCGTAGGAGGAAGCCTTGCCCGGATCGGAGGACACAATTTGCTTGAGCCTGCCTCTTTCGGGGTGCCGGTAGTCTTCGGACCTCATACATTTAATTTCGATCTGATGGCCAGGTTGATTATACAGGCAGGAGGCGGTAAAAGGGTAATGGATCATCCGGAATTGTTGTATATTTTATCCGGGCTTTTGGAAAAAGAGGACTTGAGGCTGGAGATGGGAAAAAGGGCGAGGTCATTTGTTGAACAAAATCAGGGTGCACTGGAAAGGGTGATAGACATTCTTGGGCCATATATTGCTGAACATAACGTATCACCTTAGAATTTACGAGATTGCAGGGTTCCTGCTATATAATAGCGGTTTACAAAGTAAAGGATAGATAAAAGATCGTGAGGCGGGTTGAACTCCTTAAGAAAAACGGATTTTCGGCGGCATTGCTTCTCTGGCCAATGGCCCTTATCTACGGCCTGGCAATCCGCCTAAGGCTTTTTGCATACAAAAAGGGCATATTAAGATCTAAATCTTTGCCCGGCTTTGTGGTAAGCGTTGGCAATATAACCGCGGGCGGTACAGGAAAAACACCGGCGGTTAGTATGCTGGCTGAATGGGGCAAAATGCAGAATTTAGGGGTAGCGGTCTTGTCCAGGGGTTATGCCGGAAGATACAAGGAAAAGGTGCTCGAAGTATCGGATGGTAATGATTTAAAGGCAAGTCCTTTGCAGACAGGTGATGAGCCTTTTCTCCTTGCAAGTAAACTCCAGGGAATTCCGGTTGTAATATCAAAGAAACGTTATCTGGCGGGATTGAGGGCAGTGGAGAGTTTTGGGAGTCGATTCTTTATCTTGGATGACGGATTTCAGCATCTGTCTCTGAAAAGAGATTTCAACCTGGTTTTAATAGACAGCCGCAATCCCTTTGGAAACCGGAAGCTGCTGCCCCTGGGGCCTCTAAGGGAACCCCTGGAGCAGCTCGAAAGGGCGGATGTCTTTATAATTACAAGGCATGATCCGGATTCAGGAGGGCATAATATCGCAGAGGAATTGAGAAAGAGGTTTCCCGAAAAACCCGTATTTTTTTCAGATCATATACCGGAAAATATCATATTTCCCTTTAATAAAATTAGCTATTCCTCTGATTATCTGAATAAAAAGCGAATAATAGCCTTCGCCGGGATTGCCAGGCCGGAATATTTTATGGACAGCCTTAAGAAGATAGGGGCAGATGTTGTTTTTTCGGTGCAATTCCGGGACCACCATATATATTCCCGGAAAGAGGTTGAGCGATTGCTTTACCAAAGGAAAAACCTCGATGCCGAATTTATAGTTACCACGGAAAAGGACTGGGTAAGGATTAAAGACCTTGTTTCCGACTGCTCGGTAATGGCATACCTCAAGATTAGGTTCGGCATATTATCCGGGGAGGAAAAATTCTTTGAATTGCTTGGAAAGGGGATATAACTGATCAGGGTTAAAGGGAAAAAATCGATTGCCGGCAGGGCAATACAGAGAATACTGGTCCGGGTGCCCAACTGGGTTGGTGATGCGGTAATGAGCATACCTGCCTTGGAATCCGTCAAATATAATTTTCCGGAATGCAATTTAACTGTTCTGGCAAAACCCTGGGTTATTCCACTATTTGAGCATCATCCGGCTGTAGACCGGATTTTAATTCTGAAAAAGGAAAAGGGTTTTCCAGGTGGCTTGAAGGAGATTAGAAACAAGATCCGGACAATAAGGGATTCAGGGTTTGATATAGCTGTACTCTTCCAGAATGCATTCGAGGCAGCCTTGCTTGCCTATATGGGCGGAATAGAATACAGGGTAGGTTATAACACGGACGGAAGAGGATTTCTCCTGACCCACGCCGTTATAAAGGACGATTATATCAGGGGGGTTCACCATGTTGACTATTATAAGAATATCCTGGGAGCCATGGGCTGGAAAATAATCCCGGGTGAACCGAAGGTATTCCTGGCAAAAGAGGACATGAATGGGATTAATTCAATTTTGCTGGATAGGGGAATCAGGAAAGAAGACTTCCTGGTTGGATTAAGCCCGGGCGCGATTTTTGGGCCGGCCAAGCGCTGGCCCTGTGAACGCTTTGCCAAGATTGGGGACTGGGCATATGAGAAATGGGGAGCCAGGGTGCTTATCTTCGGTAGCGGCAAGGAAAAGGATCTATGCAGGGCGGTGGCTGAATCCATGAAGTATGAGTCTGTAAACCTATCCGGTGATACCACTCTTGGAGAGGCAATGGCATTGATAAAGAGTTGCAGGTTCTTTGTGAGCAATGACTCCGGCCTCATGCACGTAGCAGCGGCGCTGGATGTACCGATGGTCGCCATATTCGGTTCCACGGAACCGGCATTGACAGGTCCAAGGAGTCTGAATGCCAGGGTTTTGAAGCATGACATGGAGTGCTCGCCCTGTTTCAAGCCCACCTGCTCTATTGGTTATCCCTGTCTCATGTCCATACAGCCAGATGAGGTATGGAATGAGATGGAATCATCAAGGGAACAACTGTCATGAGTAGACCAGCCGTATTTCTGGACCGGGATGGAACAATTAATGAGGAACGCGGGTATATTAACCACCCCAGCCGCTTTATCTTAATACCCGGAGTAGTTGAAGGGATAAGGCTTCTTAATAAAATGGGGTTCCTTGCTATAGTGGTTTCCAATCAATCAGGTGTGGCCAGGGGATATTTTCCAATAGAACTCGTTTACGAGGTGAATCAGCTTATGCAAAAAAGATTATTGGAAAAGGGCGCTGTTATAGATGGAATATACTTTTGCCCTCATCACCCCCTGGGAACAGTAAAGAAGTACAGTATGGATTGCAACTGCAGGAAGCCTAAGACCGGTCTAGTGGATAAGGCCCTGGAAGGCTTTAACATGGACATGGGAAATTCATTTGTAGTAGGAGACCGTTGCGTGGATATGGAATTTGCACGTAGGTTGGGCGTAAATTGTATAATGGTTGAAACCGGCTATGGACTAGGGGAGATTACCTACATACTGCCCGGGAGTTCAGCACAACCGGACTACATAGCCGGAGGCCTTCTGGATGCAGCCCGATGGATCGAAAAATCCAGGCAGAGATAAAAGGATTTATTACCGGTTAACCTATGAAAGAATATAAAGAGTTTGGTGCAGAAACGGCTATAAAGGCCGGCGAATATCTGAAGGAAAGGTTTAATTCTGCGCACAGGGTGGAATACAAGGGGGAGATAAATCTGGTAACAGAGGCTGATAAAGGTTCAGAGGAAAACAATCTAAACCGATGCTCCTTTCTAAAAAAATGGTAACTTATTGATTAATCAGGGTGAAATATCAAACTTAATTTCCAATTACTGGGAACAATCCAAAAGCTCGAAAGCCTTTTTCTGGATCGGGGACAGTGCTGTAAGTTGATCGAACTTTGGGCCACCCGGATCGGATTTCAGCCTGCAGCGGTTACGACATAGGGTCGAGAGTTCTGCCATTAGAGTTTGGAAGGTGTGCACTTTTAAACCATCTCTGGTAAAACGTATCCCCTTTTTGACTTTAGCAGAATCAGATGGCTTTGCCGGTCTAATGGGGTCCCGTTTTTACGTGCCTCGTCAAGTTCCTCATCTTCGAACAGAAGAGGTGCTAACGCCTTTCTCATATGAAATTCAACATAATAATAAGCTAACATACATAGAAAAATATGTGCCCGCACGTGTTCTTCTGTACGATGATGTATTGGTCTGACAAGAAGATCCACTCCTTTCATGCATCTGATTAACCACTCTACCTGTGTAAGTCTTTTATAGTTGCGTACAATCATTTTCTCGTCTTCGAGAAGACGCTTCAATGTTTCTATTTTCCATTCCGGCCAGTTGGTTAAATTGGCAATGGTTCGTTTTTTAATTACCTTTTCTTCCCGCCAACCTTCACGCAATAAAACTGCTGGTCTGGAATTACGATTTGGTATGCGTTCGATATACATGGGAAGGGGAACTTTAGCCTAAACTATTTCAGGGAGATGATCATGAGTGCCAGGGCAATCCGAAGGGCAGGCTCAGCAGCACTTGACCTGGCCTATGTGGCCGCCGGCCGCTTTGACGATTTCTGGGAGCTGAAACTTAATTCATGGGATACGGCTGCCGGCTTTCTATTGGTAGAAGAGGCCCGGGGAGTGGTAACTGACCTGGTGGGTGAAAAATATTATCTTAAATCCCCATCTATACTGGCTTCAAACGGAAAGATACATGCAGAGAGGTAGATATTCTGCACAGGGCGACTACTCCATAATCTTTCTTATCTTTTCCAACTTGTCTTTGGCTTCCATCCCCTTCCTTATTACGGGTATATCCCTGGAAGCCTTGTCGAGCAATTTCTTTTCCATGGAATTGTCTCCCCGCCTATTTCCTTTTTCCTCTTCTTCCACTGTTTTTTCATCGCTTACGTCCTTTTTAACTCCCCTAAACTCCCTTATGGCCTCACCGAGTCCCTTGCCTATATCAGGCAACTTCTTGGCCCCGAATAAAACCAACACAATTACGCCAATGATCAAAAGCTCCGTTGTGCCGAGTCCAAACATATTCTTATCCCCCTAAATTATTTTTATTATATTATGATATACATAACCAGATATATAATTAATTTCAATTACGCCCCTTTTCAGCCTTTTATCTTGTTTATCAAATCTTCAATCTTCCAGTCCACGAGCAATCTGAGTCTCTCGTCCTCCTTTTTTCCCTTATATATAAGGCAACCATTATTCACTGCATGCAAAAAAAGATCCCTTGTTATCCTTACATCCTGGGTACAGTATTCCGTCAATTTTTCTATTTGGCCTGCCTTGAACCATTCCAGCGCCTGCAAGGCATTTCCTGCCTTCCCTTTATTAAGGGTTTCCCTTACCAGGTGCTCCAGGCTCAACCGGAAGCCCAATCTGCTATGCACATCCTCAAGGATATCAAACGTGGGTATCTCATTTAGGTTTTTACAGGTATAAGGCGAAAGCACCGTATAATCAAACCTCTTTACATTGAATCCAATCACCAGGTCTGCCCTTGTAAGGTGTTCTACAAGCCGGTCTATATCTTCTTCGGAAAAGACATAAAACCTCTGTTCCAGATCATCAAACAATACGGCCACAGATATCATCATAAGATGGGCGTTCTTCCAGCCCCCGACTTCCTCTGCGGACTTCTGGGTCTCCAGATCAAAATATACCACCCTTTTTGAACGCGCCTTGCTATCCGGTTTATCGCCTCCCTTTGAAATTTCGGGCACGGCCGACTTTTCTCCGCCTTCAGCCATCTCTTCCAGGGGAATTACTCCGGTAAGCGCCTCCAAAACCGTTACCGCCCCTTGCTTGTCCAGGGGCTTATTTCCCGAGCCGCATCTGGGTGAATAAATGCAGGAAGGACATCCCTGCTCGCATGGACAGCCCTTGATCAAATCCAGGGTTTGACCCAATAGTTCCAAGATGATATCGAAACCCTTACGTGCCAACCCCACGCCCCCTGGGTATGCGTCATAGATAAATACAGAGGACTTTCCCACCTGGGGATGAAAGGTGTACGAGATACCGCCTATATCATTTCTGTCGCACAATGTAAAAAGGGGAAACAGGCTGATGGCAGCGTGTTCAATGGCATGAATGCCTCCCATAAAATGCAGGCCCCTTTCCTCTGCGGTCCTTTTTATGGAATGTTCTATCTCCACCCACAGGCCCACTGTTTCAAATGTCTGGGGTGGAAGCTCGAGGGGGTAAACACCTATAAGCTCTTGGCCGGGAACCTTCCTCTTTTCATAACCGGTTATTGTCTCCGTCACTTTAAGATCACCGAGCTTGACTACGAACTGTCCTTTGGGCCGACTCCTCTCAACATTAATTATTTCCGTTTCCTTTTCCGATCTTATCCGGGTAAAGTACCTGAGTCCGGTGGACCTGACGATAATATCCCTTTTTGCTATATCCAGCCTGTCAACTATATATGTATTAGCCCTGTGAAGATATACCGCCCCCGGATGGCATTCCCTGAAGGCCCTCACGCCGTCAATCGTACCTATGGCCTGACCTGTTCCATCTTCAAATATACTGTAAATTTCCCCTGAAGTGCGTATGTCCACCCCCAGATGGGGCCTTTTCCGGGTAGCATACCATCTCTTTTCCCCCTCGCTTGTCCTTCGAAGGCTGCCCGTAAACTCAAGGCACTCCAGATGTTCATTTAAGGCACTGCCCCAAAATTTTTCGTCCTTTAGGGTAACCGGGGTTTCCGCGGCTGCACAGGGTAAATGGGCCCTTAAAATATGGTCGTTATCAGGGTCTATCACAGCTGACTCAAAGGATTGATCAAAGAAAATCTCCGGCTTTCTCATAAAATATTGATCCAGTGCATCCTGATTTGCTACCAGCGCTATCAGTGAATCTCTTCCGGACCTGCCCGCCCTGCCTCCCCTCTGCCAGGTATTTATTATAGTCCCTGGGTAACCCGCCAATATGCATACATCCAAATGCCCAATATCTATACCCATCTCCAGGGCACTTGTTGATATGACTCCCAGCATTTCTCCTCTTGCAAGCCTTTTCTCTATAAGTCGTCTTTCCCCCGGCAAAAAGCCCGCACGGTAGGAACTTATTAAGCCTTTCAATGAAGGGGCCATCTGTCCTGACCACATATTAATCAGTTCGGTTGCCTTCCTGGACTGTGTAAACACTATGGTTCTCAGCCTGGACTCGAGACATTGAATGAAAAGCCTTGAGGCCAAAACATTGGTACTGCTCAAGGGGTTGAGGAATATAAAGTGCTGCCCGGATTTAGGTGCCCCGCTTTTGGAAACAACCGTAACCTCCTTGCCTGTTAAGTTCCTGCCCAATTCCCGGGGATTCTGCACCGTGGCGGAGGATAGAATGAATGTGGGTATCTTTTTATAAAGGGAGCATATCCTCTTTAATCTTCTCAGTATCTGCGCAAGGTGGGACCCGAATATTCCCCTGTAGACATGGACCTCGTCTATTATGACAAAATTAAGATTGGAAAAGAATTCGGACCATGCTTCGTGATATGGGAGCAGGCCCCTGTGAAGCATGTCAGGGTTGGTCATAATGATATTAGGCGCCTTTTTTCTTATCTTCAAGCGGTCGCTCTTGGATGTATCTCCGTCGTATATGGCAGCTTTTACCCGGCTACCTTTAATGCCGTGCGTAATATCGCTCAGGTTCTTCAGTTGATCCTGCTCCAGGGCCTTTAAGGGGAAAATATAAAGCGCCCTGGCCCTGGAATCGCTTAAAACCCTTTCAATTACAGGTAAATTATAGATAAGGCTTTTTCCGCTCGCGGTAGGTGTAGACACCAGTATGTCGAGTCCCTGTTTCAATAACCTTATGGCCTCTGCCTGGTGTGAATACAGGCCTTTATCCGTAACCGTTTTTACCAGGGAAGAAATATCCGGGGAAACCAAAAGATCTTGGGCGTATTCCGGGGCCTGCGGGGCCAGGTAGTGGTGGTGCACCAACTGTGTTCCCAGGTCACTGGACATTTTCAGATTTTGGACAAATCTCGATAGATGCATTTGAATAACTCGTATTTCTCGCTAATTACTCTACTGGCCCTCCCTAAGTAAAATTTTTTAGCATATTTTCCTGTTTATTGTAAGCTATGTAACCTTCCGATTTTTTAAACTGCAGGCCAAATTCTACCATGTTTCGGATTTTTTAGATTTATTGTGGACAAATAAAGATTTATATTTTATACCTACCTGAAATTATTGTATAATTATATATTAAAAAATACGCACAAATGTCCGAAAAAAAAATCCCTCCCATAATCCAAATTTCGTACTCAAAGGGCGAACTAATAATCAAAGAAAATAATTACGGAATATCCATATATAAGATCCTGGAAGGGCACGCAAGGGTGTTCCAGGGCACGGCGGAAAAGAAGACCATACTTGCCACCCTGAAAAAGGGAGATATATTCGGCGAGATGTCATTTTTCAATTTCGGGCTGGAGGCAAGGTCCGCCTCGGTAGAGGCGTTGGACCACCTCCTTTTGGAGGTCTGGCACCCTGCCCGGCTGACAGAGGAATACAAAAAAACCACCCCCATGTTGAAATACATTATAAACCAGAACCTGAAGAGGGTTCTCCGAATGAACAGGTTGGTAGAAGAGCTGAGTGCCAAGAAAAAAAATGAAACAAAGGAAAATTCCGGGAAGGCCCAGAGGAAAAACCCGAGAAAGAAATGGAAACAGGGCTTCAGCTACAGACCGGCAGACGCATCAATTGAGGCAAATTCCCACGGACTGATCAGGGATGTAAGTTCAAGGGGACTGGGTGCTGAGATATCTGTGGAAAATACCTTTAATTTTCCCCATGAGACAGGGTCAAACTATGAGCTTGATGTCCCTTTCCCCTCCGGCGATACTTATACCATAAAGGCCAGATTGGCATTCCAAAAAAAGCAACCAAGCTTGAATCAAATCATTTTGGGCTTTGAGTTCGTCAGTATGAACAGACAGGCGGCCAAACAGCTTCGATTTCTTCTTATTTCCTGAGGTATTATGGCGATTGAGGGCTTTATATACGGATATGTTTTAGAGGAAGAAACCTATACCCATAAAAGCACCATAATAGAGGAGGGAAGCAAGGGTGACTGGTTATATGTGGTGCTGGAGGGCAAGGTAAAGATTAAAAAACAAACCCCTAAGGGCATGGTAACCATAGAGACAGTAGGGGAGGGCGGCATAATAGGTGAGGCGGCCATGCTTAAGAAGACGGACAACCTGAGGACCGCCTCCGTTATGGCGGAAGGGAACGTTGTAATGGGTCTTTTGGACAGGGACCGGCTGGAAAAAGAATATCAACTTCTCTCCCCACAGCTGAGGAACTTGATCAGGGTATTGATCCAAAGGATGGAAAACGCCGCGCGCAAGGCAAGTGCGTTGGTTGCCGGTTAACCAAGCCTATCCGGCGCTATCCGGATGATTTTTCCAGGTCCTTAACCCCTTGAAGTATTATATCAAAGAGTTCCTGTATGTCCTCCTTCTCCACGCATGAAAAGGCTATCCGGATATCGGTCTCACCCAGCGAAATCAATCCCACACCATAACGGTCCAGAAGATGAAGCCTCAGTTGCTCCGCATCCACCGTCTTGAGTCTCAAACACATAAAATAACCGGAATTAAACGGGTAAACATCCCAGGCATCTCTATACTTGCCTTTTTTCAGTACTTTTTTGACCTCGCCGGCCCTGGCCTGCATTACCTGAAATTTTCCCCTCTTCTCTTCATCGTAGGACCCGGAATTCAAAGAACCGAGTACAATCGACTGGCTCAAATGCGGCGAATTCGAGATGCTTCCTCTTACTGCACCGGCCGTTTTCCTCTCCAGTGCATCATGGGCTTCAGCCGAATCAGCGGAAAATGATGCACCATAAGTGATAAAGCCAACCCTTAGTCCCCATGCGTAGTTTTCCTTTGTAGCGCCGTCCAGCTTTATCGCCATGATCCTGGGATGAACCCCCGCAATCGCTGAAAAAATAGATTCCTTCATGGAGATATCGTCATAGAACAGACCGAAGTAGGCATCGTCTACTATAGCAAGAATATTTTTCTCTTTATCCGCCACCTTTTTCAAAATCTCCACTATCTTTCCCCCCTCATCCGTTGTGGGGGTGTATCCGGTTGGGTTATTTGGGAAATTGAACAGCACCGTTAGTTTTTCGTTTTCCTTAGCCTCCTTGTTCAGGGCATCTTCAAACCCACCCAGATTGAATCCGCCATCGGATGAAAAAAGTGCATACTGGCTGAACCTGGCCCCATGCAGCACCTTTAAAACAAGGTTATAGTTGCCCCAGATTTTATCCGGGAGCAGTATCACATCCTCATTATCGATCCACATATCGGCGGTGACGGAAAGACCATGTGTTATGGCATTTGTAATATTCGGCAGGCTTAGTTGCTTGCCTTTAAGTGTGGGATTTTTCCTGATCATATGCTCCAGCCATACCTTCCGCAACTCGGGTATACCGAAAGAAGGGGCATAACTGAGAGATTTACCGGGTGGCAGGTTTATATAGGACATAATAGACGGAAGGTGCATCGGCTGTCCAAGCTCTGTAGCGATGCCTATTGTGGCGTTAAATTTATAGGCATTTTCCTTGGCCTCAGCGCTTTGGGACAAAATTCCCCTGGGAAAATAGAGCTCCTTTCCCTTGCCGGACAGCATCTCGTGGATGTGGGGATTTGCTCCTTTAATCCTCTCGTTTAATTCTTTTGCAATGGGGTTCATGTACTACGCCTCCTATTCTATTTTTTGTAAAATGCCACGGCTCCGTATCCTACTACCATGTCCCTCTGCCGGTGCCCTGAAAAGGATACATCCCCGCTATTTGCATAGTGAAGGACCTTTGCCGAATTGGCTCCCAGCTCTCTTGCCGCCATCATTACGGTTACTACAGAACTGCAGCCGCATAATTTAGTGGAAAGATTCTGAACCCTTTCCTCAGGTATCTCTATCTCTTTTTTGTAAACGAGTGAAGGATCGAAATTTTCTATTACAGACAAGGTCTCCATGTCAACCCTTTTTGCATCTGAATAGCCGGGAAAATGGGACATATCGGATGAAGCTACGAGGAGAACGTTCCTTTTTTTTGCTGTCTCGGATATTGCCCTGGCCAACTTCCGGCAATCCTCAACAGATCCGGGCCCGACCAGGATGGGAACTATGTCGAAATCCTCGAGTACTCTCTGTAAAAAGGGCAACTGGGTCTCTATCGAGTGCTCCCTCAAATGGGCACTTCTGACAAAACAAAAAGGCCCTCCAGCATCCAGCAATCTCTCAATCAAGCCCCTGTTTACCGGAACCTTGCCCAGGGGGGTCTCATAAAAATCCCAATTTCCCAATGATGCACCATTTACATATACATGGTGTGCGGGCCCGAGAATAAATACCGTATCAAATTTCCTTTTCCTGGCCTGTTGGTATGAGTAGGCTGCCACCTGCCCGGAGAATACATATCCTGCATGGGGGCACATAAGCCCGATCAACTCTCCCTCTATTTGCTCTTGCTTAGCCTTGGAGAGAAAATCATCCACTGTATTCCTTAATTTTTCCGGATTCTTGGGATAGAAAGTGCCGGCCACCGCTTTCTGCCTCACTTCCTCATCGGACAGGGCATTGCCCTCGATCAAAGGACATGCCAGCACAATAACCGCCACCAGTATCCAGGTTTTATTCTTGAGGGAGGGATAATCCATTATTAAATAATCCTGTATTATTGCTTCAATTCCACCGGGGATTCCTCGATCTTCTCACGCCTTGCCGACTTTAATCTCGTCACGATCCTCAAAACAAAACCGATCAGAAGAGCGCAGCTAATAAGTATGATGAAATTGGAAGCGAAGAATGTCAGGACAAATGAAAAAGGCTCATTTAGATGGTACGACATATACAGGACATCTATTCCGAACAGCATGAAAAAAATTGCCACCAAAACCAGCAAAACATGCAATATCCACCAAGGTGCACGATGCGTCATTTATGTTACCCGTTAGGTCTTTTCAGGCTTTCCGATACTATATTGTCTGTAACTGTATAGGGATCTGTCTCCTTTTTGATGACGGATCGAAGAGCCTTTTCGAATTCCCCTGAAAGGGCAATCTTATCCACAATCTCATTTACAAGCCTTTCCTTTATCATCCTGATAAGATCATCCTTTGCTTTTTGGCGCTCATATTTATGCCTTTTCTCAGGGTCTTCCATCATATACCGCCGGTGTCTTTCCGCCTCATCGAGTATTTCCTTTATTCCTTTATCAGATGCTGCCTGGGATTTCAAAATCGGGGGTTTCCATCCATCGCTGTACCTTTTCTCATCCATCTGGAGCATCCAGTTTAGATCATTTACAGTCATGTCCGCCCCTTCCTTATCAGCCTTATTTACTACAAATATATCACCTGCCTCCAGGATTCCGGCCTTAAGGGTTTGTATATCATCACCCATCCCGGGTATCAGAACAATAATAGTAGTGTGGGCATTTTTCACTATATCTACCTCATCCTGGCCCACCCCTACTGTCTCAACGAATATATATTCTTTCCCCATGGCGTCAAGGACATCTATCGCACTCCTTGTAGACTGGGTAAGTCCTCCGAAATATCCCCTGGTTGCCATTGAACGCATAAATACATCCTGATCAAGGCTGTGTCGTTGCATTCTGACCCTGTCGCCCAGTACCGCACCCCCGCTGAACGGGCTGGTAGGGTCTACCGCCAGCACACCGATGCTCTTACCCGCCTTTCTCAAATGATAAATCATCTTGTCCACCAATGTACTCTTGCCTACACCCGGCGCTCCTGTAACGCCTATAACATATCCTTTACCTGTGTGGGGATAAAGGGACTTTAATACCTCTCGGGCCTCGGGAACCATGTCATCTATATCCCTGATCAATCTGGCAGCCGCCCTGACATCACCTTTAACTATCTTTTTTGCTGTTTCCATAAAAATCACTCCCGGGGTTCCTTGTTTCCGCCCATTTAACAATCAGTCAATTAGTATTCCACAATAAAATGCCGCCCGGCTCAGCCTTGTATTATTTAAAAACCCAATTCAAAAGGGGCCTCATAGCATGATCACCGATCCTTATTACTAAACGGAATGCGAATTATTTATCATATTATTATAAGGTGTGCCACAGCGCTCCCGCAATATTATTTTGCAACACCCCGGACCTTTTTACTTACGAGCCATCCCCCTTAAAAACGGGTTTTCTTTTTTCCAAAAAGGCCTGCATGCCTTCTCTGGCATCTGTACTTGTGAGGCACATGCCGAATCCGTACGACTCTATTTGACATCCTGTCCCAAGGTCATTGTCGTATCCGTGTTCTATTGATTCCTTTGCTTGAGTCAAGGAAGCTTTTCCCTTTGAGGCCAGCAATTTGGCCACCTTTATGGTTTCATTCCAAAGGCTTTCCCGGGGGAACACCTTGTTTACAAGCCCTATATCCTTGGCCTCCTGGGCCCCTAACATTACACCTGTCATGCATAGTTCCTTAGCCATTGATTTCCCCACAAGGCGGGACAGCCTCTGGGTACCGCCGAATCCCGGAATAATCCCTAAATTAATCTCGGGCTGTCCGAAATTGGCTGAATCCGCAGCATATATGAAATCACATGCCATGGCCAGCTCTGTTCCTCCTCCCAGGGCAAAGCCGTTTACACATGCAATTACAGGAATAGGCAGTTCTTCCAGCCGAAAAAAGAGGTCCTGGCCCCTCCTGGAAAAACTCCTGCCTTGTGCTGGTGTTAAATCCTTTAATTCAGATATATCCGCACCTGCAACAAAGGCCTTTTCCCCGGACCCTGTCATAATAAGTACCCTGAGAGATTTATCGCTTGCAATCTTACCAAGGGCATCCTCGGTTTCCATCATCAACTGGAGATTGATGGCGTTCAATGCCTTGGGCCGGTTAAATCTTATTATGGCAACATCTTCCTCCCTTTCAAAAATAATTGTTTTATATTCCATAAAACACCTCCTTAAACCCTTTCCAGGGCCATTGCCATACCTTGGCCTCCTCCTATGCATAGGGTGGCAAGGCCCAGCTCTATATTGTTTCTTACCATTTCGTTCATAAGGGTTATTACAATCCGTGCACCGGTGCACCCAATGGGATGACCTATGGATATACCACTGCCCAGAAGATTTGTCTTCTCCGGATCAAATCCCAGCTCCCTTATGCATGCGATCGCCTGAGAGGCGAACGCCTCGTTCAACTCAACCTCTCCAAAGTCTTTTACCGCGGCACCCATGGTTTTCAAAACCTTTCTGACAGCCGGGATGGGGCCCAAGCCCATATAAGCGGGATCTATACCCCCTGATGCGTAGTCCTTTATTCTGGCCACCGGCTTCAGCCCGAGTTCTTTTGCCTTTTCCCCGGACATCAACAGCAATGCAGCTGCAGCGTCATTGATGCCGGAGGCATTTCCGGCTGTAACAGTTCCGTCCTTTTTAAACGCCGGTCTTAATTTCGCCATCTTTTCCACGCTGGTCTCCATAGGCCTTTCATCGGTGTCAAAGAGAAAAGGCTCACCCTTTCTTTGGGGAACCTTAACAGGTGTTATCTCTTTCTTAAAAATCCCGTTCGCTATGGCCTTTCTCGCCCTTTCATGGCTCAATACCCCCAATTCATCCTGCTCCCTGCGCGATACACCGTATCTTTCCGCAATATTTTCAGCGGTAATGCCCATATGGTATCCGTAAAAGATCTCCCAAAGGCCGTCAAATACCATCAAATCCACCATCTCGGTGTTATTCATTCTCGCCCCCCACCTGGCGGAGCTTAACCCATAAGGTACCATGCTCATATTCTCCATTCCGCCTGCGAGAATAACATTCGCATCTCCGGCTTTTATGGCAAGGGCGGCAAGGGCCAGCGCCTTCATGCCCGAGGCGCAAACCTTGTTTACTGTAATTGCATTAATCTCCTTGGGGATGCCGGCATGGATCAAGGATTGTCTCGCTACGTTTTGACCCTGTCCGGCCCCTATTACGTTGCCCATTATCACTTCATCTATCTCTATGGGTTGCAGGGAGTCACCGTAATCATAGGCCTTTTTTTCCAGCTCAACTGTGTCCTCACCCTTAAGGGCATCCGGCTCGAAACCCCTGAGCGTATCGGAAATTACTGGCCTCAAATTGAGTTTTTTCAATGTTTCCTTCAACACAAGGGATCCCAATGAAACGGTTGATATGCTCTTCAAAGAACCCCCAAATGCACCTACCGGGGTCCTTGTTCCACCAATAATTACTACATCTCTCATCCTTCTTCTCCTTTCTGGGTTTTGATTTTACATCATCCTGTTGCCCTAACCGGTAGGACTTTCAACATATATTAACCCTTCATCTTTCTCAGCACCACTCTTGACGGACTCATAAAATAGCTTTTTATGAGTCCGTCAACTCTTAGGGGCGGCAAAAAAATGGCATTTTTTAAAAGGCTTCTTTGATGCTCAAACATATCGAGGTCATGTACACGGCTATTTTGTACTTGGCTTTATTTTTACCGATTGATTATATATAAAATACAGAAAAAAGCAGAAAAATGAAAAAACAAAAAAATCAAATGCCATAGACGAAGATCAAAGGCAAGTAAAATATGAGGCTTTCTGCGTTAAATCTATCTCTTGGTAACAGATGGTCCAGTTTATTTTAATCATTTGCATACTATTTCTATCCATAATGATCCACGAGTGTGCCCACGGTTTGGTTGCATTGTATTTCGGCGACGATACCGCAAAAAGACAGGGCAGATTAACACTTAACATAATAAAACATATAGATCCCTTCGGAACAGTGATCCTGCCACTATTTCTACTGATTTTCTATGTTATGACCGGCTCCGGTATTTTGTTTGGTTGGGCCAAGCCCGTTCCGGTTAACCCGGGCAAAATGAGAAAACCTGCCAGGGATTACATGATTGTTTCCCTTGCAGGCCCGGTATCCAATATACTTATGGCATTTGGCTTTGCCTTGATATGGGCCTTATCCGGGATAATGCTCCAGGGACAGGGAGTCTTTTTCTCAATATTGTTCCTGGTTTGTCTTTTCGGAGTCAAAATAAACATCATCCTTGCAATGTTTAACCTTGTGCCCATCCCCCCGTTGGACGGCTCTCATGTACTTGCCTATTTCCTGCCACATCCCCTTTCAGTGCGTTACCAGGAGGTGGGCAGATACGGCATACTCATCGTCCTTTTGCTCCTTATTACAGATACACTTAAATACCCATTTTTATTTGCCGGCTACATATCTAATACCATGCTCCAATGGGCCAACTTTATTTGCCAGTACCTGAGATAGCCATAACTCAAAAATTTTTATAATTTGGGAAAAAATACCATATATAGTGCACATAATTTTTTTTTATACAATATACATGTTTTTTCTTGACAATCCATATTTTATACTTCATATGTACAAAAATGGCTATTTTGCACAGTATGAGCATGTTAGACGCTTCTAATGAAAAACCCGGGGGAAGTTAAATTCTGGACTCTTTTCATATATTTCCCTGTTGACAATGATCTGCCCTATAGTTAGGAAGGTTAATAACTTGAGCCAAAGAATTACCTTCGAGAGCGGATATATTATTACTAAAGCTTGATGGACTCGTAAAAAGCTTAGATCAAGGAACCGCAAGAAAATTGAAATAAGACCGAACAATAAAATTTGTTTTTTCAAGGTACGCCGTAAATAGAATATTCGGTTTTCCCTTGGCATAAAATATAATAAAGAGAGTTACGGAGAAAGAGGCTTGTCCATAGAAATAGAACGGACGCTACTGGAAAAATCCTGCATAGGAATAATAGAAACCATCCTTTTATGCCTTCCCGACGCATTCAAGGGCACCATTTACAGAATAGGGAAACCCCCGGATCTGATTGCCGAAAGGATAACCTCAGGGGTAATTGATAGGGACAGGAATAAAATCTCCTGGGGACTGCCGGCAAAATCCGATTACAACACTCCCGGAAAGGCCCGGAATAGATACATGGATCAGCCGGGCTCACCCCTGGAAGCCATGGCCTGGTGTGTTGAAAGACAGAAGAGCTGGACCGCAGAGGACCCGGAAAATGATGCAAGGACCATAAGGCCTTTCGATAATTTGCAGCCGGATTTTTACCATATGGAGCCCGTTCTCGTGCATAAGTCCGATCTCAGGCTGGATCTCAATTCCTTTTATACATATCCCCTGGATTACTACGGTTCGCCCATATGGACAGATACGGATTACGTGGTAGTTGCTGTCATCAAGATACACTTCCACCCTTATACCATAAATATTGGCAGCCCCAAGACCAAGGTCATAAAAAAGCTCTCCCGTTCACTTGGAACAGAGTTACTATCCTACCAGTTGCACCGTTATTCCATAATGGCCATGGAAAAATTGGCAAGAGACAGACTAAATGCCTGCAATATACTCGCTGATTCACTCCGCAATGCAACAGCCAAGTCCGGTATGATATTTTCGCTAATAAAGCAGGAAATAGGGTGTTTAAGGGAACAATGGGAAAAATTACTCCTGAAGGAACTGAATGCAAGTGACATGAAGATGGAAGCGATAAGCGATCTCAGCGAAATGTTAGAAGAGATAGGCGGAGACTACAAGGCCCTGAGAGATGAATTGGCATATGCCCAAAATAGCTTTTTAAACCTTTTCCTCCCGGGTAAAAAGGGGGAAAATTGGGTGGTCATGCAAATTGAGGGCAGATGGAAGAATTTATTATGCAAATCCCCTGCTGATGATAAAAAAGAGAGAGAGGTATGGGAAAATATTGACAAACTCAAAAGATCCCTGCATTTCGGAAAAAATCCGCAGGTCATTGCGGATTACAAAAAGATTCCGAATAATTTTAAAAAAGATTGGGTAGACATACTTTATAAAGACTATGAAAGATTCGATGCATCGGATCTTGAGAGACTTATAAATTTTCTGAGCAATCCCCTTATTCCTATCCCCTCAAAGGAGAAATCAAGGAAGAAATTATCTCAACTAAAGGCCCTCGCAGAGACTATGAGCCAGCTTGAAAGGAACACTAACTTCCTGTTGGCCCATGTGCTAAACGGAGGCGAAAAAAAGATACCTGAAAATATTACGAGTTGCATCAGGAATAAAAGCTTAATCAAAACAAACAATAGATATGAGCAATTAAATTCTTGAACCTTTATATCCGTTGTGTTAAGAATTGAATATAAGAAAATAATATGATTAAACTTTTAAGGAGGAGGATATGGCTGCATTAATCGGTGGTGTGGTAGCCCTTATATTGGGGATTATAGGAATTGTTATATGGTGGGGGTACTTCCTGAAGGCGCTCCTGGCGGGAATTCCTGCATTGCTTATCCTGGGAGGCGCACTTGCCATCTATATTGGGATTGAGGAATGGAGAGACAAAAGGAGTGCTGAAAAATTCGAAAAGGAAAAAGAAACCAACACGGGAAAATTAAAGGAAGAAGTGGAAAGCATTAAACAAGAGGTTCAAGATCTCAAAAAAGAGGGTTAATCCACACCAAAAATATTTTGATTGGTGCTAAAGCAATATGCGTTTCATAAACGTAAAGTCTATTTCGTCCAAAATCAAGGGCTTTGCTCAATTATCCCCTCTTAAACCCGGACACGGTGAGACCTTTGAAAAATTCAAGTTTACAAATTTCAAAGGTCTCCCGGTAAGTCCTTCCTAAAATGTAAGCTGGTTTTCCTGTCAACGGCAGCATATCTCCAACTTATTAAAAAAATAGGATATCTCAAATTCAGCGCTCTGTTTACTATCTGAGCCGTGAACCACATTTTTTTCTATATCAGTGGCGAATTCCCGCCGAATTGTGCCCTCAGCGGCCTCCACATAATTGGTGGCTCCCATTAACTCCCGGTAGGATTCTATAACCTTTTCGCCTTCTAATACCATTACCACACTGGGGCCTGAAGACAGAAAATCCGTCAGGCTTTCATAAAATTGCTTTCCTTCGTGTACCTTGTAAAAGCCTTTGGCCTGTTCTTTTGCCATCCAAACCATCTTTATACCGGAAATGTTAATGCCCTTTTCCTCTATCCTCTTTATTACCTCCCCAATCAGTCCCCTTGCTACACCATCGGGTTTTATTATGGCCAAAGTTCTTTCCATTTTAGCTCCTTCTATAAATATTTACCGCTTACCTATAACTACACTTTACATCCTGTATTTAAGGTGTTAGAAGATACCCCATCCAAAGAAAATAGGTCAAGCAAAAAGGGGCATAAAAAGTGGAAACCCAGAGAGAGACAATGGAAGTTGACGTGCTCTTTGTCGGGGGCGGCATTGCAGGTATAAGCGGGGCCCTGCATCTGGTCAACCTTACAAAAAGACACAACAGCAGGGTTGAGCAGGAAAAAAATGGTCAAAGGCTTGAAGACATTAACATAGCTGTACTCGAAAAGGGTATGGATATAGGCTCTCATTGTATGTCAGGGGCAATTATGGATCCCTCCTCTCTCAGCGAACTAATTCCGGATTTTATGGACAAGGGCGCACCTGTGGAATCCGATGTCAAAAAAGAGATATTTTCCATCTTGACAAAAAACCGCAGACTAACCTCCCCGATAATTCCCCCTCCCCTTAATAATCACGGCAATATAATAATATCGCTCTCCAAAATGACCAAGTGGCTTGGAGATATAGCGGAACAAAACGGGGTGGACATATTTCCTGGTTTTGCTGGAACAGAGATATTATTTGACGGAAAAAAGGTCGCGGGCATAAGGACAGGCGACAAGGGAATAGGTCCGGACGGCAAGAGGAAGCAAAATTATGAACCAGGAATTGACCTGAATGCCAAAGTAACCGTCTTCTCGGAAGGAACAAGGGGCAGCCTCACCAAACAACTTATTGACCGGCTGAAATTGGAGGAAGGGAAAAACCCCCAGACTTATGCCCTGGGCCTCAAGGAGGTCTGGGAAGTCCCCCGGGGAGTATTCGAACCAGGCCAAGTAATACATACTATGGGGTATCCCCATAAAAGCCATACCTACGGAGGTGGTTTTGTATACGGCATGAAAGAAAATATGGTCTCCCTGGGTTTGCTCACCGGCCTTGATTATGAAGACCCTTTTCTGGATACCCACCTTGAGTTTCAAAGATTCAAGCTCCATCCTTTTATAAACGAAATAATAAAGGAAGGAAAACTTTTACAATACGGTGCAAAGACTGTTCCGGTAGGCGGTTATTTTTCAGTTCCCAGGCTCGCATTTGACGGAGGGATTATTGCAGGAGATTCAGCAAGCCTGTTCATAAGCCAGAAGATAAAGGGGATACATATTGCCGTTAAATCCGCGATGCTGGGAGCGGAATCAATCTTGGGGGCACTCTTAAAGAATGATTTTACATCCAACCAGCTGGGGCATTATGAAACCTCATTTTACGAAAGCGAGGCCGGCAAAGAACTTCACTCAGTTCGAAATTTCCACCAGGCCTTTCAAAAAGGACTGCGGACAGGTTTGATCAAGTCCGGTTTGCAATATTTTCTAGGGGGGAGGATACTGAAGGAAAGGCTTACTGCAGAGCCTGATTTCCTGCATCAAAAAAAGGTGGTCGATCTATACGGAACAAACTTTCCTTCAGATAAACAAAAGCGTCTGATTGGATTCGACGGAAAAATCACATTTGACAAGGAAACCGATGTTTACTTTTCTGGAACCACTCACGAAGAGCAACAACCTGCACACCTGAAAATACCAGACCTTAATATTTGCTATACGAGATGCGCAGAGGAATACCAGAATCCCTGCTTGAGATTTTGTCCCGCCAATGTATACGAAATAGTTACCGATGAGGAAACCGGAAAGCCGGAAATGAGAATCAATTTTTCCAATTGCCTCCACTGCAAGACCTGCGACATCAAAGATCCATACGAAAATATCCAGTGGTTTCCGCCTGAAGGTGGAGGAGGCCCCAAATACACCATTATGTAAAAGATTTTTATTCTTTGGACCGGTTTTTTCTAACCCCTCTCAACGAATTCCACTATATTTCCATCCGGATCCTTTACCATGGCAATGCGAACCCCCGGGACTATCTCCCTTTCTGAAACGGCAAACTCTACCCCCTGCTTTTGTAGTACGGAGCAAATCTCCGAGAGATTTTTAACCGGAAAAGTAACATACCGGAATCCCAGCTGATTTTCCAGCCCAATGGCCCCTGCTGGCGGTAAATTATTGGGTTTTATCAATTTAAAATCGCTGGTCCCGAACCTAAGGCGGTACATTGTGCCGAACCAAACGGGCGCCTTGCCTATGAATTTCAGCCCCAGTAAATCCCGGTAAAAACTCAGACTCGCCTCCATATCGCTTACTATAACTCCGAGATCCAAAGAATCCTTACCTTGCCTGATCATTTTAAACCTCCTTGTATGTGCTCTTCTTTTACTAAGCGCACAGGTCTCTATTGCCTTAATTATTGAGAAAGACCTGCACAACTAATATTTTTTAAAGGTATCAGAGGGTCAGAAGCTGTATCTCTGAAGAAGCCTAATTACCTTTTGGAAGGTTGGGTTTAATGGCTTCCAGTCCGGCGAAGGGAGATTCCCTGGATTCCAGCCCGCAACCGCATTGCACTTTATTCAAATTGGCACCGCAGACCGGACAAAGGCCCTTGCAAGAAGCAGAACAAAGAACCTTGACTGGAACTGCCAAAAAAATCTGTTCGGCTATTAATCTGTCTACTTCTATTATCTGTCCATCAAAGAATTCGTATTTCAGATTTTCCTTGCTTAATTCTATCTCCTCTTCTTCAGGGGCTTGTAGAACATCAACCAGAAATATACTAACGGCCTCATCCAAGGGGTATTCAACCATTTCAAGGCAACGGTCGCATGACAGATTAACTCCTCCGTAAATAGAACCACCAATATGTATATGGTCCGGAAATCTTTTGATGTCCAAATGTATTTTTGCCCCTGGTTTCAGTCTGATTTCCTTGAAATCTTTTTCCGGCAAAAAATGGGTAAGCTCCTCTTGCCCCCATGTTTGATCGATGTGTAATCCTGAATTGGGTATGTCGCCTACTCTGATCTTCATAATAACTTACCACTTTCAACATAACTATATACAAAAACCTTTTCAATAGGTTTTTCATCTGGTGGTAATTTTAAGGCTTTTATAGTAGGATCAAACCGGTAGAAATGCTAATCTAATATGGAGGTCTAAATGAAGGTTATCTTTCACCAGGATTTTTACCAGGTCTATACCTTTGACCCGGCTGCTGCAGCCGGCAGGATGGAGGCGATAACAGGGGAAATCGGTCCTCACGTAGATTTCATTGACGCCGAGAAGGCGCCGGAAGAGGATATCGCCTCAGTGCATATACCTCATCACATAACCCATGTAAGGGAAAACAATCTATACTACATTGCCTCTCTGGCGGCAGGTGGGGCTATTCAGGCAGCCGAAACCGGATTGAGGGAGCCCTGTTTCGGCCTTATCAGGCCTCCGGGCCATCATGCCTCTTCGGGCTCCTCATGGGGCTTTTGCTATTTCAATAATATGGCCATAGCCATCGAACATATGAGGCGAACCGGAAAAATAAACACTGCATATGTACTTGATATAGATTTGCACTTCGGGGACGGTACAGTAAATATACTGAATGGCAAGGACTATGTTAAAGTACATAATATAGGGGCCCATAGAAGAGAGGACTATATGGTGGAAGTAGCTGATGAAATGGACCGCTGCAATGCGGATATAATAGGCATTTCCGCAGGGTTTGACAATCACGAAGAGGACTGGGGCGGAACCCTCAGCACGGAGGACTATGGAGAAATCGGCCGAATGGCCCGCAAGGCGGCCCGCAGGAACCGGGGAGGGTGTTTCGGTATCCTGGAAGGGGGCTACAACCATGAAGTACTGGGTAGAAATGTTTTGGAACTTTTAAAAGGCCTCTCCCAAACATGATTTCCCGATCTGGAGACCCTATATTTATAATCAATCCGGATGCAGCAGGAACCCTAGCATTGGGTGGATGGCCGCACATTGAATTACTTGCAAGAAAAAGTATAGGCAGGTTCAAGGCATTTTTTACCTCCTGCCCCCGGGACGCTTCAATAATTTCCAGATCAGCATTCCTTGATGGAGCGACAACAGTTGTTTGCGTAGGGGGGGACGGCACCTTTAACGAGGCGGTAAATGGTTTTATGGAAAAGGACGGTTCCCCGTTAAACCCCGATGCCGCACTGGCAGTAATCCCTCGAGGTACCGGGTGTGACTTTGCAAGGGGTCTGCCGGCACCAGTGAATATAAAAAGGGCATTGGCTGCAATCAAGCGGCGCCGGGTGCGTTATATTGATCTGGGGAGGGTCAGGTATACCGACCACAGCGGGAAAACTACCTTCAGCTATTTTCATAATGTTACAAGCTTCGGCATGGGGGGAGAGGTTGTGCGCAGGGCCAACAGAACCCCCAAAATCTTAGGCGGGTTTACTTCCTTTATCTGGGCTACCCTGACTTCCATGTTTTTGTACAACAGCAAGTGCATTCGCCTCAAGGTAGATAATTCCTTTGATAAGGAAATTGTCAGCCTGAATGTAGCGGTGGCCAACGGACAGTATCACGGCGGAGGAATGCGGGTTGCGCCCGGGGCTGTTATGGACGACGGCCTTTTTCATATCACAATAGTTGGTGATATTAACCTCTCGGAATTCCTTTTAAACCTGCCCAGACTGTACAACGGAAATATAGGCCGGGTGAAAAAGGTAAAGATAATTACCGGAATCAAAGTAGAGGCCTATTCAGATCAAAAAGTCCTTTTGGAGATGGATGGGGAGCAGCCTGGTCGACTGCCCGCTGTATTTGAAATTATCCCAAAGGTGCTGCCGGTCGTCATTGAGTGAGCACAAATTTTTTATCCCCATTTCTCAGCCAAGCCATTCCCTCTTGAGTTGATAAAACTTTCCCTGGCTTATTGCTGACCTTACCTGGGCCATCAGCGATTCCAGAAAAAAAAGGTTGTGAATACTTGCCAATCTCATTGCGGAGGGCTCCCCTGCGGAAAAAAGGTGCCTAAGATACGCCCTTGAATATTTCCGGCAAGTATAACAGCCGCACCCTTTGGAAATCGGGGCCGTGTCATATCTAAACCTGTTGTTTAGGATGTGGATCCTGTATCTTGCTCCCTCTTTACTGAACAAGGTTCCTGTACGGGCCAATCGGGTCGGGAGAACGCAATCAAACGTGTCTATGCCCCTTTCAACTGCGTTAAATACATCCTCTATCTCGCCTATGCCCAGCAAGTGCCGGGGTTTCCCCCGAGGAAGAAGCGGGAGGGTCCATTCCAAAACACGGTACATTTCCTCCTTTGAGGCACCCAGGGAGCCGCCTATTGCGTATCCGTCAAAGTCCATCGAGGAAACGAATTCCGAGCTTTCTTCTCTCAGGTCCCTGTAGGCCCCGCCCTGAATAATGCCCAATAGCTTTTGACCTTTACCGGGTCTGCCGCGAAAATGGCAGGCCGCCCTTGAAATCCAGGCATGTGTCCTCTGCATTGCCTTGCGGGTATATTCATAACCATGCAATGGCGAGGTGCACTCATCCAGAGGCAGGGCTATATCGGAGCCGAATCCAAGCTGGATATCCACCACTTTCTCCGGGTTAAGCCGGTGTATGGAGCCGTCCAGGTAGGAAACGAATTCTACTCCGTCGTCATCAACTTTTACCAGTGATTTGGTACTTCTTTTCTTTAAGTGCCCGCCCCGATCTTTTTCAGCCGGAAATATGGATGCAATCTTTCCCACTCCCTGCTCTTTTCCCGCCCCGAGGCTAAAGATCTGAAATCCCCCGGAGTCGGTCATCAAAGGCCCGGTCCACCCCATAAAGCTATGAAGTCCCCCGGTTTTTTCTATTACATCGGAACCCGGGTGAAGGTACAAATGATAGGTATTTGATATTATCACCTGCACGCCTATTTCTTCCAGGTCATCTGCGGAAAGGGCCTTGACAGCGCCTTGCGTGCCGACACTGACAAATGAAGGAGTTTGTATCCTCCCGTGGAGGGTGAAGATACTGCCCGCGCGGGCTTTATTATCATCCGCAAGAAGTTCAAAGAAGTGCATGGGCTTTTTCCAGTGATAAACTCATTGATTACCCTCAAACTCAATAAAAAATTGTTACTGTCCTGTGGTAAGGGCTTTTTTTGAATTCCGGGTTTTGCCCCATGTTCCATAGCATACAATCGATTTCAAAGGGCCTGCAGCACTTTTCCATGTCCCCTAATTTCCTTCGTATAAATTCCACCGCCCATATGGTACCTGACCTGATTTCTACCTCTTCCGGACTTCCCGGCTGGATAATTGACTTTTTGTCCACCTTTTGGGCCAGTTTTTTTGAGTAATAAAGAATGCCCAGATGCCGCAGTACCTGGGGCAGCTTGTAATCCGCGAAGGCGGTCAGCTTGTGAATATCTTTAAAACCGCCGTACCCTTTTCCACCAAGTGCACCGTATAGATCCGCCGCGAAAATTTGGGCTCTTTTATAAAAGAATACCGGCCTTCCGGAATACCCCGTCTCGTCCCTGAAAGATGAAATCTGTCTGCCCAAAAGAAATGCCAGATTCACCGCCGAATGGCCTGCTTCCTCCACAAGCCGGTAAGCCCGGCCCCTGTATTCCCGTAGGAGGACCCGGCCGAGCTCATTGAGTATCCCGACTCTTTCATCCATCAGCTGCAATTCGCCCCTGCCGCCAAGAAGGCTTTTTAATCTTTCCTTTGTCATGTTTGCAAGATATTTGGCATCGCTTAGAGGCACACCGTTTTCGAAGGCCTTTTTTAAGGAAAAGGCAAGCGCATTGTATCCGGAGATTACTTTTTGCCCGTCTTCTATCTCCCATCTGGGTGTCCGGGGTTTCGGCCAGAAACAGAAATTCAGGCTGTCCAGAACAAGGAGATAGGCTGCCATTTCCCGCTCTTCGACTCGAAGATGATAGGTGAAATCCCATGAAGGGGGCCCAATTTCTTCATCAAGGATTCTTTTGCAGAAATGATCAATCTCATTTATGTTGATCCCCACATCCTCGGCCGAGTCCACTACAGTTTTTGTTGTACCGAGAATCTCCTCCACGTACCTTTACCCCTTATTCTTAACCCGGATTGTGCAGCAGCCAACTACTGCGGCCTGAAAAACCTTGCTGCAACGCCCTTTTCGCAATTTTGATCCTCAACATATTTATGAATATGCCTGCGGTTCAAAATTGCTCCAAATTCGCTTCTCGCTTGGGTTTTTCAACCCTCGCTACGTTTTCTACTGCACAATCTGGGCTTAAATTAATGTCCAAATAATTCTATTGTACAAACTTTCCCATTAATATTATCAATATAATACAAAATCCATTTATGAATGAAAGCTTTAAATAATCGAGGAAAACTATGGAAAAATACCTGAGACCGACCATGACCATTGATTCAGGCGACGAGGAAATAAAAAAGACTGCAGGGGAAACCACTCGAAATTTTCAAACTGACCAGGAAAAGGCAGTCAGCCTGTTTTACTTTGTAAGGGATTCTATCAAATACAGCGTTTACATGACTTCCGTGTTTCTGGAGGATTTTAAGGCCTCCAGGATTCTTTTCTGGGGAAAGGGTTATTGTGTGCAGAAGGCAGTGCTTCTTGCAGCCCTTGGCAGGGCAGCCGGTATTCCCACCAGGCTCGGTTTTGCCACCATCAGGAATCACAGGGCCCCGCCCCATGTGATGGAAATGGTTGGCGGAAATACTTTTTACAGGCACGGGTATAATCAATTTTTTCTGGATGGAAGATGGGTGACCGCTACTGCCACCTTTGACAAGAACCTTTGCCGCAATAACGGTCTGCCGACCGTGGAATTCGATGGAAAGACCGATGCCTTTTTTCCGGGCCAGGATCTCCATGGCAACCCCTTTATAGAGTACCTGGAAAAATTCACCCCCCAAGATGACCTTCCCTTTGAATGGGTTGTAGAATACCTTTCTAAAAAATGGGGAAAGGAGAAACGTCCCTGGCTGGAGAGGAAAAAATAGCCCCGCCCATTTCCTAAAGGCAATATCTATAGGTCTCACGGCACCCCTGAGCAGCCCTTTCAAATCATAATGGGAAATGATTGGGGTTGACATTTGGTATAATTATAGTATATTAGCAATACCATCATTGAATTCGGATTTGATAAACAAAAAAGCCAAATCAATAAGAAAAAACACGGGATCGATTTTATCGAGGCACAAGCTTTATGGAATGATCCAGATCGAATTGAAATTCCGGCAAAAACAATTGATGAAGTAAGATTCCTGGTAATCAGTAAAATTTCCGATAAGCACTGGTCTGCGATTATTACTTACCGAAAAGAAAAAGTCAGAATTATTTCCGCGCGCCGATCCCGAAAAGAGGAGATCAAGATTTATGAAAGCTAAAGACTTAGATAAAAAGTTTGATTCCGGGGAAGATATTACTGAGTTTCTTGATATTCCAAATGCCAGGAGACCTGGCCAGGACCAGAAAAGGGTCAATGTAGACTTTCCAGTATGGATGATTCATAGCTTAGATAAAGAAGCTAAACGACTCGGTGTCCCTCGGCAGTCTATAATAAAAATCTGGATTGCCGAAAGACTTAAAGACGTTTCCCAATAACTGGCTTTCTTCTGCGTAGGTATGGCAGGGAAGGACGTTGGCCCCAAACCAACTTATGGGGGGGGGTATCCGTCTACTAAAGTGCGCCCTCACTTTACTTGTTTTGCAGGGCAAACGGGGCTTCCCCGTTCCGCAATTTCCCGTTGCCCATCTTATAAAAATGAAATATATTTCACCATATCCAGAGGAACCTCCGCCGAATTCCAAAAAACCGCTTGAACAAGTTCATTGCTTATATTCATAGAGGCTTTATATTTTATTAATATATGTTTTGCTTTCGATTTACTTCATCCTGCATCAAAAAGGCATAGTAACAATCTCAATTAAAAACATTACCATAGCAATTGAGATATTTTTCCTAATTACTTATTGCCACTTAAAAGAACCTAAGGCAACCAGTCATGTAACTTGCACTGCCGGCTAGCCTGTGCTAATTTTATAAAATTCTTCGTTGAATGCCTTTTTTAGGGCGCCCTGTCCAAAAATATTAAAGGGGCCTCCATTGTTAATACCAAAACCGGGTCCTGCAAGCAAAACTGGTTGATTATGTTTACATTGAAATATCCATTTAATATATTTATGCTTATTTGCTTTTTTAGTGGATGCACAAGGCAAGAAAGGATTTTAAAACTACATGGAAAGTATATTGATTGTAAAATTGAGCGCAATCGGCGATGTGGTGCATTCGCTGCCCCTTTTGGAGGTCTTGAAAAAGAATTATCCCGGGGCAAGGATAGACTGGCTGGTAGAGGAGGATTCAAGTCAGATCCTGGAAGGGCATGAGTGTATCGATAACCTGGTTGTGTCTCGCAGAAAGTCATGGACAAGAAGATTTCTTGGGGCCGGGGAAAAACAGTTGGTTTTAAGGGAAATAGGGCATTTTTTAAGTAGGCTGCGCTCGGAAAAATATGATCTGGTAATAGATCTTCAGGGCCTGTTTAAAAGCGGTATTTTGACCGGTATTTCAAGGGGCAGGAGAAAGATAGGAACAACCGGGGGAAGGGAAGGAAGCGTGTTTTTTTTGACCGAGCCCCCATATCCGGTAAACTACAACCAGCATGCCCTGAATCGCTACCTGAAGATAGGAAAATATTTGAATTGCAACAGCCATTCCTGGAAGGGTGATATACCGGTAGAAAAGCGGGACAAAGAGAAGGTAAATTCAATTGTTGAAAGTAAAGGGATAAAAGGAAAAAAACTGGTGGCTATAAGCCCGATGGCCAAGTGGAGGACCAAGCTCTGGGAGCCTCATAAATTTGCATCCCTTGCGGACAGGATAAAAAAGGACCTGGGCGCGGAGGTGATATTCACCGGCAGTAAAGGGGACGGAAAGGCGATAGAACATATCCTGTCCATGATGGACACCAGGGCTGTTAATCTTGCAGGGATTATCAATCTTAAGGAATTGGCCTGTCTATACCGGATTTGCAGGGCAGTGGTATCCACGGACACGGGTCCTATGCATATCGCGGCAGCCACCGGTTATCCGGTGGTCATAGGGTTATTTGGTTCTACTTCTCCCCTGAGGACCGGGCCTTACGGGGAAAAGAACCGGGTAATCCGGTCCGGGGAAGAGTGCAGTCCCTGCTTCAGAAAGAGATGCAGGGATATGTCCTGCATGAGGAATATCACTGTGGAAATGGTATATTATGCGGTAAGAGAAATAATTTTATAAACATTTTGGTTTGTTGGGAGGTAAATTTATGGCAATCAGCAAGGAACTTCTGGATATTCTGGTGTGTCCAAAATGTAAAGGTGAAATTTATCTGAATAAGGAAGGAAACGGCCTGATATGCGAGAAATGCAGGCTCCTTTATGAGATAAAGGATGACATACCCATTATGCTCATAGACGAGGCAAAGAGCCTGGACGATAAAGATTCCGGTTGAAATTTCACGAACCATAAATAGCAGCCAGTAACAGATTTAACTGTGAAACCGGGTAAAGTCCTGCCCATTTCCTCAAGGCAATATCTCAAAAGAAATAACACTGTTTCAAAAGATTTTTCCCCAGCACCGGAAAGGGAGATCACGGGCATCTCTTTTTTTAAACGTATCAGCCTTTGCATGCCCTTTCCAGGTGCTATGCGGCGGTCGGTGAGGACCAGGATATGCTATCCGTATAAGTGGGAATTCGCATAGTATATTTGTTGACTATCGCCCGCCTTATATTCGAAGCATGGGCCGGATATAGATAAGGGTTCTTCTCCGTTTAAAAATAAGAGACACCCGCACTCTCCCTGGGGGAGTTAGCCGGAATATTTATAAAAGGGGATAATATGTTTTTTAACCTTGAACTGTGAACATGGAACCTGGAACCTGTGTATTGAAGAAATACCACTGTGTCCGGCAGTGCCCGAAATATTCGGGCTTTACTTCGTGGAGTATATTTATGGTTTTGAGTAAGTTTCTTAAAGCCCGAATATGAGGGCACATGCTTCAAGACCAGTAGATATTGCCTTGAGGGAATGGGCAGGGCTTTTGGGAGGGCGGCAGGTAAAATTATTATGTTTTCCCTTGACCTTGAACCTGTCTTTATACTTATTGATTGTTCAACCTCCAAAAATCAGTTATCAGTTAACAGGGAAAAAGCATTTCAGACTTCATAAAGCGATAGGGTTTAAAATTCTTTAAGCAAAGAGATGCGTTTGGATATATCGGTTATTATAGTTAGCTTTAACACCAAAGACCTGGTCCTAGGTTGCCTTGCCTCCGTTTATCATACCATCAAGGAGATTTCGTTCGAGGTATGGCTTGTTGATAACAATTCATCCGACGGCACCGTAGAAGCCGTAAGGAAATCATATCCCTATGTCAATGTAATAGAAAACCAGGAAAATTTAGGATTTGCAGCGGCCAATAATGTGGCCTTCAGGAGAATGAAGGGAAGATATGCCTTGTTGCTCAACAGTGACGCGGCCTTGACAGAAGACGCCGCAAAAGCACTGTTTCATTTCATGGAGGAAAATCCCGGGGTGGGTATGGCATGCGGACAACTTTTAAACCATGACGGCACAAAACAGAACTCTATTGCAAACTTTCCCACACTGACCACTTTCCTTTTTAATGAAACCGTTCTGAGGATTTTAATGCCGGGAAGATTTCCCAGCAAGCGAAGGAGATATCTTCATCCACTAGAGGTGGAATCCTGCATCGGGGCCTGTGTGCTAGTGAGAAAGGCGGCCATGGATGACACGGGATATTTCGACGAGAATTTCTTTTTCTTTTTTGAGGAGACTGACTGGTGCTACCGAATGAGGATCCGCAGCTGGGGTATATATTTCGTACCGAAGGCAAGGATATACCATGGTCAGGGTAAAACCGCAGGGGCCGGTCTGGATTCAAGGATTATGTACTACAGGTCCAGGTACCTGTATTTAAGGAAGTGGCATCCAAAATCCTTCCACTTTTATTTTATATTGATTTTCCTGAGGCTGCTGGTAAACACGTTGCTATGTTTCACAGGTGTACTGCTTAGCCTGGGTATGGAGGGTTCCTTAAGGACAAGGCTTTACGCCTATATTCGACTGATTGTATGGCATATAAACCGGTGTCCGGCAAAGGCCGGGGGGAAAAGATATGCTGGTTAAAGGCGATAAACCTTCCCTGAGAAATGTTGACAGGATATTATTGGTCCAGTTGGGGGATATCGGGGACGTAGTTTTTACCACGCCCGGCATAAGGGCGCTCAAGGAGACATACCCGGAAAAGGAAGTACATCTCCTTTTGAGGTGTTATGCATCCGGGCTGATGAAAGATTTTCCCTGGGCGGACGGCATAATATCTGTGGAAAAGGGCAAAAAAGGAATCCTGGAAAGGATAGCCTGCCAGGGCGGTTTTATAAATCAGCTTAGAAAAAGAAGATTCCAGGCCGCAATCGACCTGAGAACAGGAACCCGGGGTGCTATACTCTCTTTCTTGAGCGGGGCCGAATTGAGGGTTGGAAGGTACGTACATGACGGAAGGCTTTGGAGGGACAGGCTTTTTACCCACCTGATTGATCCCGGGTATGAATTGGACCAGTATTGCGCTCTTCACAGCCTGAATATTCTCGAACCCTTTGAATTAAGGGTAAAGGATGTCAACCCCTTCCTTTACGTAACTAATGAAGCAGAGGAAAGGGCAAAGGAGATCTTGATTTCCGAGGGCATACCTGAGGACCTTCCCGTAATTGCCCTTAATCCTTGCTCCAGATGGAGTTACAAGGAATGGACGGATTCCAGTTATGCAGAGTTAATCGATAATATATATGCGGAATTCGAGGTAAACATAATAATAACCGGGGATTCACAGACAAAACCGAGGGCAGAATGCATCATTGAAAGGAGCGGAAAGCAGGCATGGAACCTTGCGGGAAAGACCACTATCAGTGAATTGCCCGGTATTTTAAAGAGTTGCAGCCTCTTGATAGGTATAGACAGCGCGCCTGTTCATATAGCAGCTGCTGTGGGTGTGCCTACTATTACAATCTTTGGTCCCTCGGCGCCTGTAAATTGGGCGCCCAGGGGGGAAAATCACGATGTTGTACAAAAGGATTTGCAGTGTGTTCCCTGCAGGCGTAAGGGCTGCAATAACACCGGGACCAGCAGATGCCTTGAAGAACTCAAAGTAGCGGAGGTATTTCCGGTGGTTGAGGCGAGGCTGAGAAAAATTCTGCCCGGTCTTTAGAGGCCCTTGTTCTTTTTTCGGGCTGCCATTGCCACGCTGTGTCCTGAGTATAACTTCGAGATAGGCCTTGCGAACATATTTAAAACAGGAAGCCGCTTTAATCTCTGCTTAACTGTTTCCGAGTGATAGTCCTTGCTTTTTAAAACCTGAAATTCGCATTCATTGAACATTTTTTCCAGGCTGTGGGGGGTAAAGTGATAAAGGTGGTATGGAACCTGCCAGCCGATCCAGTCCCTCCAGGTCCTTTGTGCATCAGTTCCCTCATGATTGGGCACATCCACTACCAGAATGCCTTTGTCTTTCAGCCAGTCCCCTGCAATTAAAAGGGCCTTAAGGGGATCGGGGTTGTGTTCCAGGAAATGCCACATGGTAATCACATCGAAGGTTCCCGGCCGCAGATCCACCTCTTTCAGGTCCCCGGTTTTTACCGGAATACCCAGCTTCTCAGATGCATACTCGGATGCCCAGGCCGATATGTCAAGGCCCTGTACCTCGTATCCGCATTCCCGGCAGGCGGCCAGAAAGTATCCGAATCCGCATCCTATATCCAGAACCTTTCCGATCTTTTTTAATCCCCTGAAAAATCTTATGCGGTGGGTCTCCAGGGAAAGCCTTTTTTTGAATTGGGGGGAGCCGGGTTCTCCTCCTTTCAGGAGCTGTTCTTCACAGTAATCCTTGGTGTAAAGTTGAGAAAGCTCTTCCTCGGATGGCACGGGATCAAGAAAACCAAGCCCGCATGAGGAACACTTGTAGATGCTTCGCTTATCCAGTTTTATAAGAATATTCAGGTCCCCGGAGCCGCAAAGAATGCAGTGTTTTTTTGGATATTTCATTTAAAATACCTGTGGTTGATCTGCAAATCGTCCACATCTTCGAGTTCATATCCGAATCTCTTTGCTGTCTCAAGGATGCGGGGATGGTTTAATATAATTTTCCAATCCGTGGTTAATGTCTTGACCTTGAATTTGTCTCGCGGCGAGCCCTTTCTTCTTATTATCTCCTCCCTCAAAGGCAGCTCCATAAAACCCAGCAGCCTTTTTATTTCACTGTTATCATTTCCAAAGAGATCCTCTTTTCTGGCCCTCATAAAGGGTATTTCCGGAAACATTTCTCGGATTTCCTCTGCATAAAGGGCAAGTTCCGTCCATTGAAAGAGGTTTTTTTCATACTGGCTTAATTCCTGCCATTTATCTTTGTATTCCGCCAGAAAGACATGATGGTGAGGCTTGAGCATTGCCTTTTCATAGTAGATATGATCTGGATTGTAGGTATCGTGTGTGGTAAGGGAAATTGCAGTGTAAACCGGATTTCGCAACAGGTGAAATATTTTTACCATTTCCCCGAATTCTTTCACGAGGAGAGGAACAAAGGCGTATGAAGGCCATCCGGTTTCTATGTAATGCCTTTTCCTGCTTTTTTTTGAAATGTATCCGAGGTGTTTTCTTATTCCTGGGACTTCCTTCATTTTTTCCAGGGATCCGTAGTCCCTGTAGAATTCCACGGGATGGTAATCCGGGCCCAGGGGCTCGTGTTTTGCCACTGCCATATCCCGGTAAATCTCGTCCAGCATATCGGCCCACCATTGTGTTGAACATCTGCCCGCGGACAAAAAGAATATGATCTTTGGATCATCCACTTTTTCTCTTGTCAGCATGCTGGTGTCCTTCGCCGTTGTTTTGTATCCGGTCTTTCATGGAAAAAACCAAATAAACTCATATAATGAATCATATTTTTCAGCCTTTTCTGCCGGTAAACCCGGAGATAAATTCCATAAACCTGTTCCAACCTGAAGGGGTAACCGGATCTCTTATCATATCGCTGAATTTCTCCCTGTTGTTGCGTATATATATTGGAAAAGAATTGTCCACAGGCACTGGTTTGAATTTCAGCTTTCTCCTTCCGTACAGGTCCTTTCCTTTTTCTATTGCCCTTTTAAGCCTCAACGCATCCTTATACGCGGATTTATTGTACTCCTGGTGTGCGAATGCCTCGATTTTGGACAGTATCCTTTCAAGCCCTCCTAAATAACTGAAATGCCAGCCTCCCTCCGGCATAATTGTACCGTCGGTATATCTTATCTCCGAGGCGGTTTTCTTGAAATCACCTGCCCGCAAAATCCTGCTGCCTCCCAGCCAGTAGGTGTCTTTCACGTTTACCATGTTTAAATAATAATAGAAGAGTTTTTGTTCCAGAACCTTTATGCCGGGAATTCCCCTGGCCTTCAGCACTGTCTCGGGCCTGGGAATTTCGTCCGCATCCGATATGATTATTGTATCTTCGGGATTACAGCCTTCAAGTGCACGACTTATCTGGTTTCTTTGGTAATTCTCATATGTCCAGGAGTCCTTGTAGTCCGGGTATTCATCTACTACTATATGTATGATCTTGTGGGTAAAATCCTTGAACAGATGCATGTTTTCCCGGAAATAAAGGGGCTTGGGCTTGTTTGAATGGGTTCTGGTGGCCTCCACAACCACGAAGCGGTCAGCTACATGATTCAACTCGTTAAAACGTATCTCAAGCAGCTCAAGCTCATTAAAAAACATAAAACAGTCGTATATCATAGGCATACCGATCTTTTATTTTTTTCTGCAGACACACAAAAAGGACCAGTTTTCAATAACGGTTTCGAGCCTAATTACCTCCAGGCCTCCCAATAAATCAATGTATCTCTTAAGGCTCTCCGGGGTAAAGGCATGCTTGTGCGTGGGATCCAGGGAAATGGCATCAATGCTCCTTTCATCCGGCGTAACAATGGCCATTACCCCTCCCTTTTTTAAGACACGCTTCCACTCCGAAAGGGTTTTTATCACGTCCACGTAATGCTCGAGATTATGCCTCGAAACAACAAAATCCATTTTCCCGTCGCCGAACATATGTAAATTGTCCCCGGAGGCGCATATATCCGCCTGGCTTTGCTTTTCCGCCACGCTTCCGTGTTGTCCGGTTTCTCCCTTTGCAATAACGTCAACCCCTATGCAATCCTCCGTGGTTTTTCTGTTTCCGCATCCAACATCTATTCCCCTTCCGGTGCAGTAGGGAAGTACCGCTAACCTTTCAGGATGGTTTAAATCCTCCTGAATTTGCCTTTCCCGCATTTTTCTATTTTCTTCCTCGAGATCGAGCAAGCTGAATCGGTCCAATATTAATTTAATTATTTGTTTAAATTTCATGGATAAGTATATGAATTAGTGAAACCTGCATAACTCCTATCTTTAAAGGTAAATTATTGATAAGCCTAATTGAGCCAGGCCTAACCATATAAAGGGATGCCTGTTTCCGAGAGGCAATATCTTGAAAAGAAATATCATAGTATCCGGCAGTGCCCGAAATATTCGGGGTTTACTCCCGGCGGTCTTTAATTCTTTGAAAAAGTACCCTAAAGCCCGAATATAAGGGCACATGCTTTGAGGCCAGTAGATATTGCCTGGAGGAAACGGGCACCCCTTTAGGAAGCCCGGATTCCTTTTAGTGATTAAGATTCTATCAATAAATCTGGAAAAACGGGCCATTTATTTGAACCTTTAAATAATGCATATCGCCTAAAAGATGGTGGTGCTTTTCTTCTGTTCCGGGTCTCCCGGGCTGGTCTTTTCTGTGACTTACCCATGAGGGAAACCTGCGCCCTCCCCATTCCCCTCGCTGCACTCGGGGTCACAGAAAAGACCAGCGCCCTTCACGCCAGTCACTTCAGAAAAGCACCACCGTCTTTCTGGACGACAGAAATGTCATGCTTTGCAAACCAGGCCTCATTAGTCGGAAAAACTTAAATAACAGGAAGGATTATAGTAAAGCAACCGGTATAGGTCAATCCGAGAATTAGAACCGGGCTACATTGGAATATTGACATGGACACCTACATCCTCTATATTTCGTATCCAAAACGCCGGGAGCGTCATGATTTTTCCAGTAACTATAAAGGTGTGCTATGCTAAAGGTACTTATCGGAATACCGGTATTGAACAATACAGAGATGACCAGGGCTTGCCTGGAGAGCCTTTTCAAGAACACGGAAACGAAAAATTTCCCTCTGGACTTATCCCTGCTTGTAATAGACAACGGATCCAGTGATGACATCCTGGGACTTTTGAGGGGTGAATTCCACCGGGCTGAATTTCCTGTATATTACTTAAGAAACCCCAAAAATCTGGGTGTTGCCATAGCATGGAATCAAATACTTAGATTTTCGTTTGCAACAAGCTATGATTCGTCTTTTTACTTCGACTACTACGTTATCTCAAACAACGACATCATTTTCGGCCCCGATTGGCTGCAGCCCCTTGTAAAAGCAATGGAGGAGGAACCTTGCCTCGGCTGGATAGCCTCTTTAGAAAACGGGTCAACGGTAATGGATGAGCTTGTAGAGGCCCATTCAAGAACCAGGGAATATTATGTTGACCCCAATAGATCCTATCGAGCAAATGATGTTCAGGAGAGTTTAAATAAGGTATATGAGAAATGGGGAGGCCATGAGTCATTTTGCAGGATAGTAAAGGAAGCCGATTTGCCCCTTTTTATACCAGAGCAACGCTCCGCGGTTTGTTTCATGGTAAGACCGTCCATGATTCAGGAAATCGGTTATTTTGATGAGGATTTCTCTCCGGTAGGAATATCTGAGGACCTGGAGTATTTTCTCAGGATGAGAGCCGCCTTGCCGCCGCCTTTTTCAAAGTTAGAAGAACAAGAGGAAAAAGAAAAGTGGAAGTATGGTTTATGCGGCAAAAGCATTGTGCACCATAACTGGTGTATGACCAGACAGGGCCCGAGCTTTGACGGAAGGAAGAGGGAGAAAGAAAAGGAGAAAAACTGGAAAAGGAAGTTCGGAAAATCCAGAAAGTATTATATCAGACGCTATCTTGAGGATAAATAGGAACAGGGTTCGAGACCTGCATAATTCATTACCCGGCATCGAGAAAAAAGAAAAAAACCAAATTATACCCCGCACAACCGTACGAATAAAAATAAGAGATACCCGCACTCTCCCTGGGGGGGGGACGGAAGCCATTTAGGAATTGGGATTCTAACCCAAGTTTAACCCCATTATGAACACAACTACAGTGATATCGGTGGGTTAGA
>CAZZPR010000012.1:0-17535 GCA_964655655.1 uncultured Desulfobacteraceae bacterium
ATAAATATGTTGAGAATCAAAATTACGAAAAGAGCGTTGCAGCAAGGTTTTTCAGGCCGCAGTAGTTGGCTGCTGCGAAATCTGGGTTTAATCTTTGATGGGTTAAACCCCGAATATAAGGGCACAAGCTTTGAGGCCAGTAAAAATTGCCTTGAGGAAATGGGCGGGGCTTTGGGGGGCCGGGCGGCTATTAGCAGTTAGGGTTCTAAGAAGGAAAGGCTTGAAGGCAGGAAAAGACTTGAATCCTTATTAATGTTTGGGCTTTTTATAAAAAACTTGAAGGGGAGGCAAAACTTTGTCACTTATAATCTCAAGCAACAGCCTGCATTAACTTCATTTTCAGGGTGTATCTGGGTTGAAAAATGAGAAACCTGTGTTCTCCCTGGGTGCAATTTGGGCAATTTCGTCTGGCATGAGAACAAAAGGCGGGTTGTTAAAGTGTTATAAATGTTTTTATTATAATATTGACCGGTGGTTTTTATTTTATTAGATTTTAACCCAACTTTTTCAAACAAAGGCGAACATGAACAAGTGCAAGGTCTTAAAAGAAATTAAACAGGATTTGCATCTGTCGGAAAAAGAAAGGCTTTCCCCGTTTGCCACCCAGAGCATTCATGCCCTGAGGCGAAGAGAGGAACCCGAGATCATCGAAGGCCACAGGGAAAATTTTTCCGTGGACGCGGACAGGATACTCCATTCCCGGGCCTACTCAAGATATATAGACAAAACCCAGGTATTCTACCTTATCAAGAATGACCACATCACACACAGGGTGCTCCATGTGCAATTGGTTTCCAAGATAGGGAGGACTATTGGCCGTTTGCTCAGACTCAACGAGGACCTCATAGAGGCAATTGCGCTTGGTCACGATATCGGACATACACCATTCGGACATGATGGAGAGAGAATTCTTTCGGATCTTTCAAGGAAGTACGGCCTGGGAGATTTTTTGCACAATGTCCAGGGGGTACGGTTTTTGGAGGTGATAGAGAAAAAGGGCAGAGGCTGGAACCTTTCCCTGCAGGTTTTAGACGGAATACTATGCCATAACGGCGAGCTCCATAACCCCGCCCTATATCCGGACAAAGAGGGAGGGGATTTCAGCCGGTTTGACCAAAAAATGAAAAATGTTGCCAATAATCCCCTTTTTCCCATCTTTCCGGTTACCATGGAGGGCTGCACAGTAAGGATGGCGGATACTATCAGCTATATCGGCAGGGACATAGAGGACGGTATAAGGCTGGGCCTGATAAAAAGAGATGATATCCCGCAATATTGCAAAAGTAGGCTGGGCGAGACAAATGGCACCATTGTCTATACACTGGTGGAGGATCTTATCGCAGAGAGCCTGGAAAAGCCGTATATTTCCTTCAGCCCGGAGATTGCCGATGCATTGAAAAGGCTCAAGGACTTTAACCGGGACTTCATCTACACTCACCCCAAGGCCAAATCCCAAACCGAAAAATTAAAATTGATGTTCAGGCTTCTTTTTGAAAAGTATTACAGAAATATTGAGGAGGGCGAGGAAAATTCGGTTATTTTCAAGGAATTCCTGGACGGGATGTCCCCGGAATATCAAGAAAATACTCCTCCTGCCATGATTGTACGTGATTTCATGGCAGGCATGACTGATGATTATTTTTTGCGCCAGTGCCAGAATGATATTATGCCCAGGCACATGTCGGATCGTTATTGACTATCTACAAAATACCTCTATTTTTTAACCGGAAATACTTTAAGGTTTTGCCCGGTTCTCATAAGGACAAGTAAAGAATAGTAACAGACTTCGCTGTTTACAGGTTTTCCATTGGACCACAAGAAAACAGAGGCAATTATTTTAAGGACCAGGAACCTATCTGACTCTGATCTTATAGTAAGCTTTTTTTCTCCTGGCTACGGAAATATTAAAGGTGTGGCAAAGGGAGCAAAAAAAAGTGCCAGGAGATTTGTTAATTCCCTAAACATTTTTTCCCTGGTAGATCTTGAATTCAAAGAAAGGCGAAACAGTGAACTTCTCTGGGTTGATTCCTGTGAATTGATAAACGGGTTTCCGGGTATCAGATCAGATTACAATATGCTCCAAAGGGCCAGTTATGCGGTAGAGCTTACGGAAATTTTGTTTCCATCCAATGTGGAAAGTCCGGAAATGTTTACATTGTTGAGATCCACCCTTGACGCTTTATCCAGCATGAGGCACCCCGGGAAAACCATGGTTATTTTTCAGGGCCGGGCCATGTCAACAGGAGGTTTCGGAATAAATCTGAATAAATGTGCTTTGTGTGGCAGAAAATACCAGGGCAAGGGAAGGGCACTGTTTGACGCCCTGAGCGGCTCTATAATCTGTACTGGATGCAAGAAAGAATCATCCGCGCTCCCAGGCATGACCCCTGAATCAGTGGCAATTCTCCATAAAATTCAATCCTGCGAACCTTCACGTATGGACAAGATAAAGATTCCGGATTCAACTATTAATGAGCTGAGGGAGGTCTTGAACGCCCACGTTGAGTATCGTTTGGGCCGCAGGATTAAATCCGGCGGATATATCAGGGATTGAGAATTCTGTAAATTGCCAGTTTTGAGTGGCTTATTAACAGTTAATCCGTCTCAAGCGCCAATATAGCTTGGAAAATATTTGTCTTTCATCTCTACCCTTGGCGGATTGAAATAACCGAATTTTATCCAGGGAAAAACCTCCCTTATATGATAAATCCAGTTTCTAATTCCCATATATTCACACGGAAGTTCGTGCAAACCAAGCATATCCATATACCATTCCGGATCTATATTTATATTCCTGGCCTGGATCATGTTGATACCGGTATCCCTTATAAACCCTTCTAAAGCGGATCCCTCCCGGGGATGATCAGTTAGTCCCGGAAAAATAAAATAATTTATGGACGACCACAGGCCGAAATGCCGAACTATTCGGAGAGATTCACACACATTTTCAAAAGCATAGCCAGAGGGCCTGAAATAGGCCTCGTAAAGACGTTTTTGCGCGGAATTCAAACTTACCCGAATGCTGTCCAGGCCGGCCTTACAAAGCCTTTCTACAGCCTCGGGCCTGCTTCCGTTTGTATTTATGTTTATGATTCCCCTGTTGGTGCGTTTGCGAATTTCCCTTATAGCCTCTTCTATTAAATCCCCGGCCATCAAGGGCTCCCCCTCACAACCCTGACCAAAACTTATAACTGGTCTTTCCGCCCTTTCGAGGTGAGGTACGCAAACTTCAAGGATTTCCTTAACTGTGGGGGAAAATCCTATCCTTTCCTGGGATGCAGGAACACAGGAATCCAGCGGTTGTTTAGAAATGCACCCTATGCAATTCGCGTTGCACCCGGGGCTGGTGGGTACCGGGCATTCCCACCTGCCCATAACTAAATTTCTGGCAGCAGGGCAGCCGTAACGCAATACGCAATTTTCCATAAGATGATGAATTAAGCGGTTATCCGGGTTTTTATCCAGCATTTTCCTTGCCCCACACTCTATAACATCATTGTCAAATAAACGAAGATCCTGACGGGTATCAGGATCTATTCTGATACCCGCGGCAAAGAAGGCGCCTTTGCTCCATCCAAGTGACGTATAGCTGAACAGTGGCAGCCTTGGTGCCGTGGAAAGGGATAAAAAGGCACACCTGTAAAGCTGCACATAGGCCGGGGCCATAAATGCAGACACCGCTACAACCGGATTGCCTTTATATTCAGGGACCTGGACGAATTCACTTACTTCCGGGTCATATCCTATGGGTATTCTGCCGGGGAGTTCCAAAAGGTTGCTGCCGTATGGAATCCGGATCAAATCTTCCTCTTCCGGCACCAATGGCTCCGAAAGTGCCATGCATGCCATATAGTAATCTTTTATTTCAAATATATTTCCTGCTCCGTCGCTAACAACCAGATAAGGAAGTTCCATGAGACCTACCCTTTGACCTTTGTTTTGTCCAAAAACCGGATAAGATTACTTTTTCAAAGGATTTAACCCAGATTATGCAGTAGCCAACTACTGATGGCTTCGTAAAATTATAAACAGTATTCGGTTTTTAAGAAAGTAAACAGGGAACAAGATTGAACCCTGCAAGATGTGGCAAAGACCTTCCTGTTTCCGAAAGGCAATATCTTGAAAAAAATTCCACAGGTTTGGGAAGTGCCCGAAATATTCAGGGTTTACTCCTGCTGGCAGTTAATCTTTAAAGGAGTTTCCTAAAGCCCGAATATGAGGGCACATGCTTCAAGACCAGTATATATTGCCTTGAGGAAATGGGCGGGGCTTCGGGGAAAGAACACGTAGGATTTTTTGGCAGGCTTCCAAAAAAGCCTCTTAAGGAGTTACGATTAACGATGGTTCTTTGGTTTCCCCGTCCTTGGAACCTTCTTCGATGAGGATCTCCATGGATTTAACCAAAAGCTCCCACATAAAGGGATTGGGCTCGATATGGCTGACAGGGTTTTCCAAATTTACGGCCGCACTTAAAGTAGCCCTGGCCTCACTCTGTTTTTCCCTTTTTATAAGTATATAGGCCTCCTCCTCCATCCTCCTCTTCCAAAAAAGTCTTTCATCAGCTGAAAATAAATCATCCAGGGCCCTGAGGTATATGTCGTTGATTCGGGATTCCTTTTGCTCCGGTGAAACCACTATTTTGCCGGACCAAGCCTCTTTGATGTCCAAGGCATATTTATCCAAAACCTCAGCATTCAAATACCATCCGGAAAAAGGCGGTATTTCATGAAGCCCGGCTGATTCCTTCAAGAGATCCGGTCTTCCTTCAACCTCCTCTCTTTTTATGTAATCATATATAATAGGGTTAGCTCCCTCCCAGGTAATCGTCCTGAACTCGTTTTCCAGGTCGTAATATCCCTTGGGTAAGGAAAGGGAAAGATTTTTGGTCAATGTGGAAGCATCTCTTAGAAGAAGAATGCAATAGGCGCCCGGACAGGTAACGATGGGGAAAACCGTGGAGGAAAGGTTTTCCTTAACAAAATCCCTGAATCCCTTCCTGGTAAATTCCTTCATATCAAGGTCTTTAAAACCCTCCTTATCGTTAACTATGCTGAACGCAATAAGCATTCCCCCGGAGCGGCCGGGCTTGGAAACCAGAATGAACCTGCTCCCGGTGTAATCCATAGAACCAAGATATCCTTCAGGTTGCTCTGGCTTCGGAGGGGCATAAGCAGGGCTTTCCTCTTTATGTGATTGCTCCCAGGCCACACCTTTTTGACTTAGCCTGTAAAGAGTCCTTTTGATATTTTTCTTCACAGTTTTTTCCTCAGCCCTTGAAAGCATCTCTTCAAGGAGCAAGGCCGTTTCCGTGCTGGGAACTCCTGCCAGGGAATCGATAAATGGTATGGTCAGAAATGGCTCTTTTTCCAGCTGTCCTGAAACCATATCCAAAACCTCTTTAGGGCTGTCTCCCCTTTCCTGGGCGTTTTTTATCTTCCCGATTATTTCCCTTATCTTCTCTCCTGACATTGCATCAGAAGTATTTTGTTCTTTCTTTTCTGACATTTTTTATCTTTTTTAATGCAAGCTCTTGCCAACATAAAGGCTTCCAATCCCCATTTTTAAAAAGCTGAAGTATAGGTTAGAGATGTTTCCCTGTAAAGAAAAAACTTGAAATATCGGGACAAATAGTATTTATCTCTGTAGTTAATTTGCACCCACATGAGACGAAAAATGCAGCACGGGCAAAAAAAAGCTGTTAGAAGCTGGAAGATGTATGACTGGGCCAATTCCGCGTTTGCAACTACCATAATGGCCGCGGTGCTCCCTGAATTTTACAGCTCGGTAGCCGGCTCAAACCTGGAAGGACCCACTGCAACTATTTACTGGGGCTATTCTAATACCGTTGCAATGTTGATTGTGGCCCTCACCGCTCCTGTTCTGGGCGCAATAGGGGATCACTCAGGTGCGAAAAAGGGATTTCTGGCCGGATTCGCCGCACTGGGAATACTTGCCACCGGGCTGCTCACAGGCACAGGCCGGGGAATGTGGTTGTATGCGTCCGTACTGTATATACTGGGGCGGGTGGGCTTTGCAAGCGCCAACATCTTCTATGACAGTCTCCTTCCCCATGTAGCAGGCCCCAAGGAAATAGACAGAGTATCCGCAGGGGGATTTGCCTACGGATACTTAGGAGGCGGGATACTATTGGCGTTTAACCTCTTTATGATAATGCGGCCCGAACTATTCGGTATTCCCGATGCAGAATGGGCATCAAGGATCTCATTTCTCACAGTGGCATTATGGTGGGGCATTTTCTCCATACCCATCTTTAAGAATGTTTCAGAACCCAGGGCATTGATTGCACCGGGAGAAAGCTCAAACCCATTGACTGCCGGGTACCAGAGACTGAAAAGGACATTCAGGGATATCCGTAGATTCAGGGAACTTATAAAGTTCCTCCTGGCCTTCCTCCTTTATAACGACGGTATCAGCACTATCATAATCATGGCGGTTATTTTCGGGGCGGAAATCGGAATAGGAAAAACACATCTTATCGGTTCTATATTAATGGTTCAATTCCTTGGCGTTCCCTTTACCCTGCTTTTCGGCAGGCTGCCCAAAAGGCTGGGCACCAAAAACTCCATACTGTTGTCCCTGGGCGTCTACACCCTAATTGTAATCCTGGGCTATTTCATGAAAAGCCCTCTTCACTTCTGGATTCTGGCCTTTCTGGTTTCCATGGTTCAGGGAGGCTCCCAGGCACTGAGCCGTTCCATGTTCGGATCCATGGTCCCCCCTTCAAAATCGGCCGAATTCTTTGGGTTCTACGACGTAAGCGGCAAATTCGCCGGAATTCTGGGACCCGCAATATTCGGCCTGGTGGGTCAGATTACCGGCTCAGGCAGATTGAGCATTATATCCATTATTATATTCTTTGTTCTGGGTTCATTAATCCTGTTTGGGGTAGATCACCGGGAGGGGATAAGGGCTGCCCTGGCCGAGGAAAAGGAAGAAAGGCTCCGGTCCGGGCTATCCGTGGAAGAGGTGGATTCCGATTAGCATAATCATGATCAGGGATGCCGCATAATCCGAGCGGGACATTTGCAGATCTCTCATATATGTGCGAGCACCCCCCGAATAGCCCCTGGCCTCCATAGCTGCAGCAAGCTCCTCCGCCCTGCGCAGGGCGTTCATAATAAGAGACGGAATTATGCGGGTGGCGGCACGGACCCGCCTGATCAGTGAACCCTTCCCGAAATCCGCTCCCCTGGCTATTTGGGCCTCCTTTATCCTTTGGGCCTCCTCCAGGAGGGTGGGAACAAACCTCAGTGCAATTGATATCATGAGTGCCACATCGTGTGATTTAATCCCCACAAACCTGAATGGCCTCAACAATCTTTCAATGCCGCTTACCATTTCCTCGGGAGAGGTCGTGCTGGTAAGTAAAAAAGCCCCTAAAACAAGCAGGGCAAACCTCCACACCACCCCCAATCCCCTATACAGGCCCTCATAAGTTACGGCCAACAATGCGCGGGGGAACACCGGAACAGGATTTCCGCGGGTAAAAAAAAGGTGGATAAAAAACAGGACTGCAAAAAAGATCGCCAACGGCCTCAGGGCCCTTAATGTATCAGAAAATTTTAACCCGGAAACAGGCACAAGTGAAAGGATAAATAATGTAATTATCGTCCCTGAAGTAATCCCCGCCTTAAGTATAATGATGCTCATTGCTATCAAGGAGACTATCTTGAGACGCGGATCCAGTCTATGGATCAAGGATGCCGACGGTATATAATGACCGAGTTTAAACATGGAATTCAACTTCTCCGGTGTTTTTCCAAGACCTTTGCATAACATGACAATTTTTGCCTTTCAAAAAATATAAGTTGTGCAAATGGAGAAAACATAGTGTTTTATTATAATTTTTTAATATCCTTTCCCCTTTCCGGCTAACGGAAAAAATCCAACAATGGTATCAAATAAAGGTCAGGATAGGTCAATATTCCTCTTTTCTGTCATGGACAATATCTCCGCACAGGCATCTTTTAGGGTAAATATATCGGGCCGTACGGGAATGCCCATTCCCCTCAATTTGCAAAAGAGCTCGTTTATTCGAGGCACTCTCAGCCCCAGCTCTCTCAACCTGCCAGGTTCGGAAAAAATCTCCTCAGGGCTGCCCTTAATGACAATCCGCCCCTGACTCATAACAAATATCCTGTGCGCGCCAATAATTTCATCCATATCGTGAGTAACGTGAATTATGGAGATTCCCCTGTTATTGAAATCCCTTATTAAACTAAGTACCCTGTCCCTTGATTGCGGATCAAGGTATGCCGTAGGCTCATCCAGCACGATATAATCCGGCTTCATTGCCAGGACCCCGGCCAGGGCAAGGAGGTGTTTTTCTCCGCTGGAGAGATTATGGGGAATATTTTTTGAGTACCTTTCCATGCCGGTTGATTTAAGCGATGATTTCACCCTTTCCCTTATCTTCTCCGGCGACAGGCCGAGGTTGCCGGGGCCAAATGCTATGTCCTCTTCCACGGTCATGCCCACAATCTGATTTTCCGGGTTCTGAAATAACATTCCCACGCTCTGCCTGATACTTCCAAGGGCCTTGGAGTCTCGTGTATTCATGCCGTCTACCCACACATCTCCCCCCGAAGGTGACAACAGGGCATTAAAATGCCTGATAAGAGTAGTCTTACCGCAACCGTTGGGGCCTATAATGGCCGCGTATTCCCCATCCCGGATCTCCATCTCGATGTCCTTGAGCACCTCCTTCCGGTCGGTTTCGTATTTGAAAGAAAGCCCTTTTGCCTTTATCATTACTTACCCCGTATTTTGATCCTGTCCCTCAGTTTAAATGCAATTACCGCCGCCGCAATAATCTTGATAACATCCCCGGGTAAAAAAGGTATCATTCCCACTGAAACCGCCTTTTTCATGGAAAAATCCGCAACTATCGACAACTGGATCACCCCGAGAAAATAAATCACAATCATTCCTGCACCCATGGAAAGCATAATCCAGGCCAATCCGGGCCTTTGCCTGGCCTCTATCATTCTCCCCAACAGATAGGCTGCTGCGATAAACCCCGTAAGATATCCTCCGGTGGGGCCGAAAAGAACGCCTATTCCCCCCTTGCCCCCGGCAAAAACTGGCAGGCCGATCACGCCCAGGATAAGATAGATTACCTGGCTCAATGCACCCAGGCGCCCTCCCAGAAGGGCACCGGCGAGATTCATAAACAGGGTCTGGAGTGTTATCGGAACCAGGGGGAAGGGTATTATGATGAAGGCACCAACTGCGGTTGCTGCACCGAACATGGCTGCGTATACCATACCTCTAAGCGATTTTCGGTTTTCCTTCATTAATTACCTCGGTTGAGAATAATGTCCCCGGAGAATATTCGGTGAAAATCCCCTTTCCCGTCTTTCAGAATCAATACCCCGTTATCGTCGATATCCTGTATTTCCCCGGTATGCCGTCCTCCCGTTGTATCAACGGTTATGCTGCGCCCTATGATATCTGCAATTTCTCTCCAGCGGCTTATAATGGTCGCAAAACCATCTTTTTTGAAAATATCGTAGTATGACTCAAATCTTTTCAGGTATTCCCTGATAATGGGCACACGGATATAAGGCCTTCCGGTTTCTATCAAAATGGAAGTGGCTATATTGGCCAGCCCCTCCGGAAAGGACATTGTATTTACATTCAATCCCATTCCCACCACCACATAGTCTATTGCATGCATGTCCGCGCTTATCTCGGTGAGTATGCCTGCCAGTTTTCCCCTGTTTACCAGGATGTCATTGGGCCATTTTATATTTATCTTCAGCCCGGTGAGCGAGAGCAGGGTTTCAGCCATCACCACAGCTGTTAAAAGGGTAATTTTGGGCGCCTGGCTGGGAGTAATTTCCGGCCTAAGTATAAGAGACGAATAAATTCCCTGCCCCGGCGGAGAAAACCAGGTTCTGCCGCGCCTTCCCCTCCCTGAGGTCTGACTTTCTGAAACTACCAATGTCCCCTCTCCGGCACCTTCCTCAGCTATTTTCTTGGCCTTTGTGTTGGTGGAATCAATCCTGCTTGAGTAAAATATCTCCCTCCTGCCCATTACTGCGGTGTCAAGGCCTTCCAGTATTTCCCTGGGCAGGAGAAGATCGGGGATCTCTTTCAGGATATATCCCTTTCCCGTAGAGGAACCGATATCATAGCCCTCCTTCCTTAAAGTCCTTATATGCTTGCATACCGCAGCCCTGCTGATTTCCAGGCCTTCGCTCAGGGATTCGCCTGAAACCCATTCCCCTTTTCTTTTCCTTAAATACTTCAATATCCTGTCTCTCGAACCCATGGCTTTATACAAGTTTAAGGCTTCAACCCAGCTTGTGCAGTGGCCAACCACTGCACAAGCTGGGTTCAAAAATAGCATTATTATATATTTTGGTGGCAAATAGAACGGTAACAGATTCAAGCGGGTTAATAACACAGGGATTGAAAATTGTCAACCAAAATATAGCTTAAGGTTTACAATATAAAAAGGCCTCCACGCCTTTTTCTACCTATAAATATGATCAGCTGTCTCACAGGCCGAGCGAATGGCATGACCGATTATATCTTGTACCAACTTTAAACGTGGCTGTTTCAAGGCATAGCGCTTGGTTTTGTTTTCCTCCACCGGTTCATACATGTAGGTATCCATGGTTACCTCAAGTTGAATGGCGTGGGTCTTGTTTTTTGGATCATTGTGCCTGCGGGTGATAAAACCTCCTGAATAGGGTTTATTCTTTGCTACGGATAGATCCAGATTATGTACCTCCGCAGAGGCCTTCAGTGCTTCTACAAAGGCGTGAATTATCTCTGAAGCAGCGGACTGATCTTCTAATGTTCCTACCACGAAGTTGCTTCTCTCACGGCCTTGGTCATAGGCCCTGCCCCAGCCTACAGAAGACATGGAATGTGCATCAATTATCAGGGCATATCCCCGGTCCATGATCATCTTCTGAGCCAGATTATCCAGTATCCTATGGTAAAGATCGTAGAAACTCAGAATATCCTCCTCTCCCGCCTTGCTATAAGGGCGTTGCAGGAGTAATCCATTCTCTATGGTGTAATATTCAATGGCGGAGTTCCTGAGATGCAAAGGCAAATCCTCTTCTTTACTGCCACTTCTTGTCCTGTTCATGTCAACGAAAAACGGTGCGAGCCTTGACACCACCTGCATCCCGTCAAGTCCTTCATATAGAATATCACTTAGCAGATCCACCTCCTTAAGACATCTCTGGCTGAGGTCATAATGATCTTCGAAACGCACAGGCACCAATATTCCGGAATGGGGTATGGAAAGAATGTATTCATTGGACCGGGGAGTAAAATCAATAAGGTCCTGTATCTGAAGCTTATGGTATTCTTTGCAGAATACATCAACCACTTCAATAGAAGGCTCGAAGTCTTCATAAAGCCTGTAAATATCATCCCATGGTTTTACCTGTTTTTTGACTAGCTGTGCGGAAATATCCTTGGGCGGTGCAGCCAGATCAAGGATTTCCGATTCAAGCTTATCCATGATCATGGCGCCGACTGATATACCATAGATGTCATAAAGGCCCTTGCCTCCCGGGAACGTATTGATTTCAATTACCTTTCCGGTATCAAACATGTCAACGGCCGCAAACCGGACTTCCGGAAAGGCGGCAATAACTTTTCTTGCAATACGCTCTTGCTCCCCTGTTAGGGTATGCACTGTCGGGTTTGCACCATATGTCATATTGGTCTTCCACTCCCCCCAGGCCGGTTCTCTACGCATCGAAGCTATCAGTTCGCCATCGAAAAAGGTCACTGCTAAATCACCGTTTTTCACCTCGGGACAAAATTCCTGAAGGATAATATGGCCATACATGGAAATATACATTTCGATAATCTTATCCACCTCAGGGTCTGTAAATTTTATTCTATGGACCTGCATACCGCATCCAAATCCATACCTGTCTTTCAGGATGAAATACCCGTGTTCATCTGGAATTTTTTTTACTGCCTCCTTGGCATCCTCCAGGGAGGAAGCGGCAAAGGTAACTGGTTGCGGTACATCTGGCGCCCGAACAGCCATCTCAAATTTATCATTGGTAGACAAGGTAGCCTGAAGGCTCTCAAACAGTACGCCCGTTTTTTCAATCGTCCGGAGAATATCCAGTTTAGGGGTACCGGAATCCCTGATATCGTCCCCTCTCGGAAAACAGAGGTGGATATCAGCCAGCCTTAACGGGCGTTCCCGCCTCTTACTTAAAAATTGGTGGCTGGTTATCGGGTCCCCTGTCCAGTGCTCCGGAAGTTCAATTAAGCTGGTCCTTGCATAAGGCTCTCCTTGATGGAGGTAGAGATCCGCCATGCTGAAATGATAAATTTTATGACCGCGTGCAGCTGCAACACTCAAAATCTGAGTTATGCCGGTATTATATAAATCAACTTCAAAATTGGTATATGTCAACTTTTCGCTTTCAAATGCAATAACCAAGTTTCTGGATTTTACCTTTTCTTTCACGTTTTGCTCCACAATTCTGCCAGGCTGATAGATAACGCTAAGTCTGGTTATACTTTTATTTATCCAGTTCCTTCCTGACCTCGATTCCTATCTTTTCCAAGGTATACGGCTTTTTTACGTAATTTCCAGCACCCAGCACCTGGGCCTTCTTTACACGGTTAGTTTCGGAAAACCCGCTTACTATAAGGGCCTTTTGCCCCGGATGTGTTTCAATAATTCGCCTGTATGTTTCGAGGCCGTCTATGCCGGGATCCATAATCATATCCAAGACAAGGAGATCCACCGATTTATCTTTAAGATATTCTACCGCCTCCTCTCCACTTGAAACCGCGCTCACACTGTAGCCCAGCTCGGAGAGTATAGCAAATGCAATTTCCCTCTGCTCTTTTACGTCGTCCACCACCAAAATGGATTCTCCTTTTCCCATATACTCTTCCCTGGATACTGCGGGCTTTTTCCGGAGCTGCTGGCTTTTCGTTGCAGGAAAATAGAGGTTGAAGGTAGCCCCCTTTCCTTCAATACTTTTCACGTCTATGTAACCTCCGTGGTCTTTCACCGCTCCCCACACAACCGCCATTCCCAGACCGGTGCCGCTTCTTCCCATGACTTTTTTGGTGTAGAACGGCTCAAAAATCCTCTCCCGATCCTCGGGCGGTATTCCATACCCCGTATCCGAAACTGAAATTACCACGTAGTCTCCTTCCTCTATCTGGTCGTAACCGGGCAGGGGGCGATCGATATAGCGGTTTTCAGTGGATATTAAAATTTTCCCTCCCTCTTTCATGGCCTCGGCCGCATTGAAAACAAGGTTCATCACTGTTTTGGAAAGATGGATCCGGGATCCTGAGATATTCATAAGGTCCCCATCCAAGTCAGTTCTTATCTCTGCAAGCGGATGAAATAATTTCAGTCTTTCACCTTCCGGGCTATTCAGACATCCTGAGATAATTTCATTTATATTCACCACCTCCGTGGTGGCAATCCCTCTTCTTGCCAGGGTCAGGAGATCCTGAACAATGGCAGCCGCCCTCTGGCCCGACTCCTGCATGGTTTTAATAGGTTTTCTCAAGGGGCTTTCTTCAGGAAGACGCATCAACAGCAAATCAGGGTAGCTTACCAGGCTGGATAAAATATTGTTAAGGTCATGCGCAACCCCTCCCGCAAGGGTACCAAGCGCCTCCATTTTCTCGGCCCTTTGGATCCGGGACTGGAGACGGGCTTTTTCCTCCTCTGCCCTTTTACGCTCAGTGATGTCGGTGAATACCGTGGCAAATCGGCCCTTTTGAGGGGAATAAGCCAGTACTTCGTAAAACCTGTTTAACGGACCGGAAAAATGCTCAAACCTGATAGGTTTTCCAGTCAAGGCAACCTTGGCGTAAGTATCTATCCAGAATGGTTCCAAATCCGGCAGTACTTCAAGCGCGGTTTTTCCGATGATATCCCCTGCATTGAGACCGGTCATATCTTCAAAGGCAGAATTAACTTCCAGGAAACGGTAATCGTAGGGCCTGCCGGCTTCTTCAAGAACGATTTCATGAAGGGCAAAACCGTTCATCATCTCAGATATTAATTTCCGGTACTTTTCTTCACTCCCACTTAGGGCCTCTATTGCCTTTTTTCGCCGCGTAATATCCTGAGTCATTCCCAGTACGACCTTTTCTCCTCCTATGGTAATTATTTCGGTATTGATTTCAACGACTACCCTGGATCCATCCTTCTTGTTCAGTGTAAACTCCTCCGCGCCCGTGGGCCTGCCCAACCTGTTCAGGGCAAGTAATTTGGCTGCCTTGGCAATATCCTTAGGTGAGAGTATTTTCAATTTAAGAAAATTCTTTCCTATCAGCTCCTCTCTTTTATAGCCGATAATTTCCTCGGCCCTTTTGTTTCCAAAGATAAACTTGCCGAAAAAATCGCTGTAATAAATCCCTATGGGGCTGTTCTCGACAAGGGTTCTATATACTTCTTCCGAGGTCTTAAGCCTTTCTTCAACCTTCTTGTTCTTGGTTATATCCCGGGCAATAAACAATATCTTGTTTTCCAGCAAATTCGCGGTGCCCTGGTGGTAGTGCCAGGCCCCCCACTTGTCTTTAACTCGATATTCGAGCGTTTCAGTTAAATCATAAGCTTTTTTGCCAAGAGTCTTTTTCGCCTGCATCCTAAGATACTTTTTCAGCAGAGGCAGCAATTTTTTCATATCATGGGGGTGGACAACTTCAAAAACACTCTTGCCGATAATTTCCTCCTGCTCATAACCCATAATCTTCTTAACGGAAGGGCTGATGTATGTATACTTTGGGTTTAAATCAAAGGTGGTAGTGGCAATTATATCATTCGTATGCTCAATCATAGAGCGATAATCCTCTTCATTTAATCCAAGATCCCTGGTAGCATTCTCTAATTTCCTGACCTTTTGTTCCGGTTCTTCATAGGTTGGGTTTTCGGTCATAAAAGGACCTCCTCCTCTTGCACTTGCAATAATTTTCCATGCCCCATTGTTTAATACATTATAAGGTCTATCCTGAAAAATCGTACTATGTGCAGGTAAAGAAGTCAAGACAGAGGAGGCGCGGCATGAGAGGGCCTATTTCTCTTGGCACACCGAGAAAAAAAATATACTTTGCCACTTAGAGGGCCCCTCTTATCCTACTTTTTGCAACCTTCATCTCATTTTATATCCGCCTACCGGAGAGCGGGCTCTTGCCGGCTAACCTTGCTCCTGATAAAAAACCCCGAAAAAAGAGGGTTCGCCTTTGACCCGGGAACGCAAAAAGAGATAACCATAAACAGTACCCAAATCCTTATCGGACTGGCCGGATTGTCTGCAGGGGTCATGTTATATCTTATAAACAGGCCCCCTGATTCCGCCTATCTGATCCGGCTTACCGGAATAGAGGCAACCCTCTATGGTAGAATTCCAAACGTATTCGGTCCAATCGGCGGAAGTCTACCCGGCTTCCTGCATGTATTCTCCTTTATTCTTCTCACCTCGGGGCTGCTTTACCTTAGAGACGTCTGTTACCACAACTACTGTTCAGCCTGCGACAACCACTACACCGACCGGTACCACTACTACCACAACTATCACCACAACTACTACCCAGCCTCAGGGTTACAAGCTGCACCTGTAATGACCCGGGTGTTACATTCGAGATTGTTGAATATGACGGGGACCCTGGATGGTTCGATTGCGGTACTACTGCTGCCTGCAGATCCATTATGGGGCAAATGGCGGGTGACCAGAATGCGTCCGTAGAGAGCGGAGAAATAATATCCGATGAGACTGGGCACTGCAAGATGAGGATAATTTGTCCGGATTAAAAGACAAAGAAACTTTTAAATAAATAAAAAAGGTGAGGGCCTTATAAGATCAAAAGTCCTTTATCGCCTTCAAGGGGAGACAAAGGGCAATGCAAGGAGGGCGCGGGGTATTATCAGCACGTCCAGATCGGATTTTCCGGCCCTGGAAGAAGCAAACTCAAGGGCCTCCTTCATTGTGCCGGCGGGTATCATCCTGGCATCGCGGACGATATCCGGGAATTCAGATCCCACTATAACGACCGGGTGCCTCTCCATTACCTTTGCCATAACAAATGCCCTCTGGGCGCCCGGCTGATAGCCCTTTTTTCTCATATTATCCAGCAGGGAGGTCATATTCGTACAGGAAGATAATTCCTTGATAAACCTCTGCTCCCCGATACCCTCCCCTGCCCCCTCCTGACACCTGGCTGGTATTATGATGGCCCCCCCATCCCTTATAATGGGAGTTGGCGCAAAGAATATATAGCTTGCGGCCCTGCTTGCCTGGTAAAGGTTGGCATCCTTGGGAAACCCGACGCCCCCTATAGCTATGTCATAACTATGGGCAACAGGGACCTTGTAAAGGCTGCCCGCCACATCCGCAAGCCTGGAAAATGTCTCAACAGGCTCCCCGCCGTAAACCGCTACGGGCCTTTTCCCGCCATCCAGCACGACATTAAGGATAAAACTAAGACCTGCCCTTAATGCGGCCTCTGTAACTGCCTCGTGAAAAAGATTGCCCTCTAAAAGTCCTAATCGGGTGCAGGGGTGATCCAGCATCTGGGGGCCGTGGGTGTGGGCTATGGTGGCCTCTCCTGCCGCACCTATGCCCACGGTTTTTCTTCCGCCTGAATACCCCGCGTACTGGTGGGGCTCAACTATACCCGTGGATATTAGAAGGTCAGACTCGCAGGCAACCTTGTGTACCAGCAGCGGTGTGCCGTGAACCGGGGCACCCAGTTCATTGTAACTATTTGTATCGGTAGGGTCGTTGTCCAGAATCCGGTAATTCTCTACTGTATAGGTACCGAGTTTGACAACCTTTTCCTCATAGGTGCTCGGCCTGTGAAGTCCTGTTCCGCAGACAAGTGTTATGTCCTTTCTTTGAACCCCGGCTGATTCAAGTTCACGCAAAATGGGAGGAATAAACAAATGGTCCGGGCAATCCCTTGTGATATCGGTAAACACAATGCATACAGTGTCTCCCTTTCCGGCCAGCTCCCGCAATGGGGCTGAATTCACCGGCTCCATAAGTGCTCTTGCAATCTCTAAACCTATATTCTCAATAGGTTCTATCGGCCGGGGATTAACCACGGTTCCTTTCATGCCAGGAATAAGATCAAATCCTATTTCTTTTTTCCCGTAAGGTACTCTGTGCATATCTTTTATCTCTCTTTTTCCTGTCCTGCATCCGAAACCACTTTCCGAAGCCTAACCGCCATGGAATTATCTATACCCTCAAGACCCATATTATCAAGTAATTTTCACTAACCATTGAAAATTGTTTTTCATTCCATCTTCTTCCAATAGTCACAATTCCATTAATTAAATAAAACCGCATAAGTTTTTAGAATCCTGATTAATAATGGCCTCCACCCTCCCAAAGCCCTGCCCATTTCCTCAAGGCAATACCTATAAGCTTGATTGCATGTGCCCTCATATTCGGGCTTTAAGGCAACTCCTCAATAGATAAAAGACTCCCGGGAATAAAGCCCGAATATTTCGGGCACGGACAAATCCTGTGGTATTTCAATACA
>CAZZPR010000012.1:17635-52256 GCA_964655655.1 uncultured Desulfobacteraceae bacterium
GAGTGGCGCCCTCATCCGAGTCCCGCTCATGCTTCGAATATAAGGCGGGCGTGGGCAAAGAATATACTATGCGCATTCCGGTTGTGCCGGATAACATAAAAAGGACCTGCCGGCCGCCGCGGAGCACCTGGAAAGGGCATGCATAGGATGATACGTTTAAAAAAAGAGATACCCGTGATCTCCCTTTACGGTACCGGGGAAGGGTTGGTAAGAAGGGAGGGGGAATAAAGCCCGAATATTTCGGGCACGGACAAATCCTGTGGTATTTCAATACAAAGGTTCCAGGTTCCGTGTTCAAAGTTCAAGGTTAAAAAACATATTGTCTCCTTTTATAGATATTCCGGATTAGCTTTCCCGGGGAGATTCCGGGTGTCTCTTGTTTTTAAACGGAGTGGCGCCCTCATCCGAGTCCCGCTCATGCTTCGAATATAAGGCGGGCGTGGGGGAGGTCTTGGTAATGTTACGCGGAGGTTAATTTCGGTACTGGTTTTATTATCTGAGACTCCACTCGCTGTTATTGTTTTTTCGGTAAAGGGGAATATTCCCGTAAGGAGGGAAAAGAAATTCTTGAGCAGAACTTTAAAAATGTGATAGGAACATATCCACAATTAAGGAAACAGGGAAATTCAAGCCGTGGTCATTTCAAAATGAAAAAGGACAAGAAAAACCAGGGTATAAAGGGCTGGCCCAGGTCGGAACGGCCCAGGGAGGTATTGTTTGATAAAGGACCTGAATACGTATCGGATGCAGGCCTGGTAGCCATCTTGCTTAGAACCGGGGTAAGGGGAAAAGATGCGGTTGCCTTTGGAAGAGAACTCCTGAAACGGTTCGGGGGGCTCAGGGGATTGCTGAGCGCCAGCAGGTTTGATATGGAATCTGTAAAAGGCCTGGGTACCGCAAAGATATCCCAGCTTTTGGCTGCCACAGAGATTGCCAAAAGGCAGCTAAAAGAGGAAATCGTGGGGAAAAAGGCTGTAAACGGCCCCGGGGACGTCCTGAAATACCTCTCTGCATCCATGTCCAATCTCAAAGAGGAAATCTTCAAGGTAATATACCTGAACAAGGCAAACACGGTGCTGGCAGCTGAGGTATTGTTTAAGGGCACCGTGGATCAATCCGCGGTATACCCCAGGGAGATCATAAAAAGGGCCTTTGAGCTGAATGCATCGGGCCTTATATTTGTTCACAACCATCCATCAGGAAATCTTATGCCCAGCAACCAGGACCTCTCGTTGAACGAAAGGCTGGTAAAAGCATGCCGTGCCGTTGACCTCAGCCCCCTTGACCACCTCATAATAGGGCCTAACGGACATGTCTCATTCAAAGAAAAGGGTTTGTTCCCGCTTTGAGCAAGGTTATGAACCAGTTAAAGGAAAAACGGACTTCTTGCCAAGTCATCAATATCCATAAACCGGCTCACCCTCCCCATATACCGCTACCGGATAGTTGGTAATGTCAAAGGGATCACCGTTCCAGCCGATAAAGGAGGCCCACTTGCCTCTCTCCAGGGTTCCCAGTATGTTGTTTATACCGAGTATTTCCGCATTATCACGGGTTATTATACCTATTGCCCGTTCCTTGGACAGACCGGAACGCGTAAACCATCTTGTTTGATAAAGCAGCTGCCTTGCGGGTATAACCGGATGGTCCGTCATAAGGCCGTATTTAACCCCTGAATCCAACAGATGACGCACGTTCCTCCAGCTTTCATGCTTTAACTCCACCTTGTAGGCAAATGAATCAACCGGCCCGTATATTACCGGTATATTCCTCCTCTTCAGCTCCCGGAATATCTCCGGATGATAGACATCCATTGCGTGGTCAATTGTAACCCGTAGCTCAAACTCATCCACGAGCCTCAAAAGTGCGGAGATATCGTCAATCTTGTGTACATGGGCACGCAACACTTGTTTTCCAGACAATATTTCCTTTAAGACCACTTCTTCCGGTGAAAAAGTGATATTCTCCTTTTGTTTTTCCCTTGATTTTTCCCTCTTCTGCATTTTCTGGAGCACTTCCCGAAGCCTTTTTCTGAGCTCGGCCAGAGAACCCATACGCGTAGAAGGCCGTTTTCCTTTCCAGTCCTGTGTGGACATGGGGTTGTAACCGAATGCAGACTTTATCCCCGCCCTGGATAAAAGGGCCTCGGTGCTGTTTTTTGCATAATTGCGGATTACCGCTGAAAGGCCTCCTATTATATTGCCGCTGCCCGGTACCACACAGGAATAAAGCACGCCGAATTCAACTGCATCCCCGAAAGAGCGGTCATCCATTTGAACTGAATCGAGTGCATCTGCAAGGGCCACAATTGAATCAAGGTTTTCGTTGGCCTCACCCTCTTTCTCCGGCTCCCCTGATCTTACCATGCCTATATGGCTGTGAGGATCTACAAATGCGGGGGTAACAACCGCAAAACTTCCGATTTCCTCTCCGCTCCTGTCCCTGGAAATGCCGGAAATTTCCCTTCCATTGAAATTAAGATAGGACCCTTTAATAATAGATTTACCGGTATATATGTAATCGCCGTAAACGCACTTCATATTCACTTTATCTCTCCTTTCCCAGAAGCTCCAACCTCAACCTTAAATATGCGGATTGGGCCTTTTCATTTTCAGGCGCAATCTCGATCACCTTTTTGTATAATTTTAAGGCTTCCTCGGGCTTACCCATCTCCTCTTTGATTTCTGCCAAGTCAAAAAGAAGATCGGCATCGTTGGGCCTTAATTTAAGGGCTTCTTCCATCTCTTTTACGGCCAGCCCCTTATTGTCGGATTCGAGATATGCCAATATCAAATTCTCCCTTAACTCGAAATTTTTCGGATTGGCTTTTACACCCTTTTGCATAAATTTGGATAGTTTAAAGTATTTCTGTCCCTTGACGAGGTAATCGAAAATATACCGGTAATATTCAATCTTTTGCGGATATAAGTCTATCAAGGCCACTGCTTGGTCAAAGGCAAGTTCTTCCCGGTTCAGGCTTTGATAGATGTCGAAAAGGTAATCCCTCGCCTGTGCGTCCTTCGGGTCAATGTTCACCACCTTCTTTAAATAATCAAGGGCCTTGTCCGTGTTTCCTGCATCTAATTCCAGAACCCCGAGATTAAAGAGTATGGTCGTATTCCCGGGTTCAATGGCCAGAATCCTCTCATATATGTGCCGCAGGGGTTCGTTTTTGTCCTCTTTTTCCAGTATATTGGCCAAAAGTACCAGGGCCTGTACATTCCCGGGTTCTTTCTGGAGCACCTCCTCCGCATACTTTTCGGCCTTTCCCAGATCACCTTTTTCAAAATAGGACCGGCCCAGTCTCAACCTGCCGGCTACATCATCATCCTTCAATTCTATGGCAATTCCCAGGTATCTTTCCGCCATTTCCGGCCGATTCAACTCATCATAAATGGAACCTATATTGTAATAAAGATTGGGGTCCTGCTTGTCATGTTCGGCTGCCTTGAGATAACAGTCCAGGGCCTCTTTCTTTTTTCCGGCCTGAAACAACAAATAGCCGATGTTTTTAATGATGGATATCCGGTGCCGCCCGGAAAATTCGGAAATTAATTTCATATACTCCCCGGCCGCCTCTTCGTACCTTTTCTTCCTTTCCAGGATTTCTGCCAAACGGAGCCTCAATTCCGTATTCTCCGGATCATTTTTAAGGATCTTCCTGAATATTCCAATCAGCTTATCGTATTGCCTCAGTTTTTCATAAGCCTCTGCAAGCTTTGACAAAAACTCCGGATCTTCTTTCTTGTTTATCATCTCCTCAAGAATACGGGCACCTTTATTCCATTTGCCAATATCCATATACTCCTGGGCCAATTTCTTTTTAAGCTCAAACTCTCCCGGCATCTCCCGGACCGCGGTTTCCAGGAAAGAGAGTTTTTTCTCGGTGTCTATTATGGTGTTGGCCTTTTGCAGAATACCCTCAACGGACGGGGATATCACCAGGTGCACCTTGCCAATGCTCCTGTTATCGTATTTTATATTAACCTGGAAGCTGTAATGATGATAAATGCCCTTTTCCGGCAACAACTTCGCAACAGTCATTTTTCCCTTAAGGGCATTTATATCAAATCCGCTGGAGAATAGCCTTACTCCCCTGTTAAAAGGTATTCCGGTAGAAATGTCCGCTATTTTAAGGGTGTCGTGGGGACGCACGTGGAGGGTCCGGCCGTTTTCAATCCGTTTCTTTTTTCCGTTATGCAAGAATGCTATGTGACTAAACTCAGGTACCGGGTAAACAAGTCTTTTAAGGGGATTGACAATATAACTGCTTCCATACCCCCCGGCATAAAGGTAATAAACCAGACAGAAAACGAGAAATATCCAGAGAAAGGCACGTCTTACCTTTCGTCTCTTTGTGCGGAATAGGGGCTTGTGTTTATCCAACAAGTTTCCTTTATTTTGACATTGCCTTCATAGGGGCAACCTCTTTCCATAGCTGACCTTTCCAGATCAAGAGAATAGGGCTGGCAACAAAAATAGAGGAATAGGTTCCAACCATCACGCCCACTAAAAGGGCAAAGGCGAAATCATTGATAACGCCGCCCCCTAAAACAAAAAGGCATATCACCACAATAAGGGTAGTTGCTGAAGTCAAAATAGTCCTGCTGAGTGTTTCGTTTATGCTTTGATTTATAATACGGGGGAGATCACGAGACCTGTACCGTTTGTGATTTTCCCTTATCCTGTCAAAAACCACAATAGTATCATTGAGGGAATAACCGACTATGGTCAGAAGCGCTGCCACCACCGGTAATGTTATTTCCCTATTAGTCAGGGCAAAGGCCCCGATCGTAATGGTAACATCGTGAAAAAGGGCCACAAGGGCCCCAAGGGCATATTCCAGTTGCAGTATCCAGCATAGACCCATAGTAATTATTACAGCGCCGGCGATAAGCCAAACTACGCTCATCCCCAGGGATGATATTATATACACCCCCAATGCAAGGGCCGCTGCTGTAATAATACTTACGGTCCACTTGTACTCGAACCTTCCAGATATGTATATTACCATAAAAAGAAGGGCGTAAAATATGGCAAAAAGCGCCTTTTTTCGAAGGTCCTCACCGATCTTGGGCCCGACCATTTCCACCCTTCTGATCTCCACGTTTTCCTTGCCGAAATTATCTTCCAGGCAGCCTTCCACCTTGTCGGAAAGGCCGCTGAGTTCAATATCCGTTTTGCTAATTCTTATCAAATATTCAAATTCCCCCTTTTCTCCGAACTCCTGTATCCTGCTTTGTTCCAGGCCCACCGAACGCAAGGACTCCCTTATTTGGTCGGGGTAAACAGAAGCATTAAACCTTGCCTGGACAAGTACCCCGCCCGAAAAATCGATCCCATAATTCAAACCACCCCGAATTATCAAAAAAAGTACGGTCAGGATTATCAATATCCCCGAAAAAATATACGCCTTTTTTCTCCTGCCAATAAATTGAATATTTATGCCCGGTTTTATAAATTCCATGTCCCTTGTCTCTGTTAAATGCTTACCTTTTTCATGCCCCTTGTCACGATCAAATAATCAAATATCGTCCTGGTAACAAACACGGCTGTAAACAGGCTGGCAATAATACCCAGGCTCAGTGTAACGGCAAAACCCTTGACAGGGCCGGTGCCGAATTGAAAAAGGACCAGTGCCGCGATCAGGGTGGTTATATTTGCATCAAGGATAGTTACCAGCGCCTTTTTGTATCCGCTGTCAACCGCCGCCCTGGGCGTCTTCCCCATTCTCAGCTCTTCTCTTATCCTTTCAAACACAAGCACATTTGCGTCTACGGCCATACCTATTATCAGTATTACGCCGGCTATGCCCGGCAAGGTCAAAGTGGCGCCAAAAAGCGCCAATCCTCCTGAAATGAAAAGTATATTCAAAAAGAGGGCAATATCGGCCAGGGCTCCAGCCAGCTTATAGTAAATCAATATAAGCACAAGAACGATCAGGCCCCCGATCAACATAGAAATTAAACCCTTGCGAATGGAATCGCTGCCAAGGGAAGGCCCTACTGTCCTTTCCTCTATAATCTTTACCGGGGCCGGTAATGCACCCGCCCTTAACACAATGGCCAGGTCCCTGGCCTCCTGCATGGTAAATGAGCCCGTTATTTGCGCCCTTCCGCCGGGTATCTTGTCCTTTATTACAGGTGCACTGTAAACCGCGTTGTCAAGAACAATCGCCAGCCTGTTTCCTATGTTCGCCCCTGTTATCTGCTCAAAAAGTCTTGCTCCGTGAGAATCAAAGGAAAGGGATACATATGGTTCATTGTACCGGCTGTCAATGTTCACCCTTGCATCCGTGAGGTATTCGCCGGTTAAAACAGCCCTCTCCTTCAAAAGAAAGGGAATCTTCTTCTGCTCTACGGACTGGTAAAGAACCTCATCTCCAGGCGGTATGTCACCGTGGAGTGCATTTTGTACACTGTTCTGCTCATCCACCAGCTTGAACTCGAGACGGGCCGTTCTGCCTATGAGCTCCTTGGCCCTCTGAGGGTCCTCTATTCCCGGTAATTGAACCAAAATTCTTTCTTTACCCTGGGGCCGTATATCAGGTTCCACCACGCCGAACTGATCAATCCTGTTGGTTATAGTCTCCACCGCCTGGTCCACCGCCATCCGCTTGATATGCTGCCGGCTTTTATCGGACAGACTTAATTCAAGGCCAAGACCACCCTTGGCGGAGGCCCCGGATTCCAGTTCGAGGCCCTGAAGATCTTCCTCTATCATTTCCTCTACTGCCCTCTTGTCCTCCATCCTTAAAAGGGTAAGTATTATCCTGTCCGAACTAATCCTTCTCAGTTCCTGGTACCTGATCTTTGCCTTCCTGAGGCTGTACTTTACATCCTCAACCATCCTATCGAGGTGGGATTCCACCGCCTTTGCTGTTTGCACCTCCAGTACGAGGTGTATTCCTCCTTTCAGGTCAAGGCCGAGATTGATCTTTTCATCCGGCAATACACTCGACCACCAGGAAGGCAATTCCCTGAACAACGATGGCGCAAGATATACCAGCGAAACTGCAATTACTATCAGGATGATTATCCATCTCCACTTGAGTCCCTTGGACACCTTTCACTCCTCAGCTCTTTGTTTCCTGTTTTCCTGCCACCCCTGCTATGGAGCCCCTTGAAATTTTGACCCTTACCTTGGGCGAGATTTCTACTGTGACCACATCATCACTCAAACCGGTTATTGTTCCGTGCATACCCCCGGAACTGACAACCTTATCCCCCTTTTTGAGGGTCTTTAGCAGCTCTTTGTGCTGTTTTGCCTTTTTTTGCTGGGGCCTTATTAAAAGGAAATAAAATATGGCGAATATAATGATAAGGGGTAAAAAGGCACCCAGCCCTCCCGGCTGTCCTGTGCCTCCTCCTCCGCCGGCTCCCTGACCCATGGCATAAACTAAATCAAACATTTACATTCCTCCGTTTTTGTTTTGTATTTATAAAGATTCGGTTTTCCTCTCCTCCTGATCATCCATTCTGTATTCATAAAAAGAACGGTAAAAATATACAAACCTGTCTTCTCTTATGGCCTGCCTTATCCCGGACATAAAACTATTATAATAATGTAGATTATGGATAGTATTCAACCGGCAGGAAAGAATTTCCTTGGAAATAAAAAGGTGCCTGAGATAGGCCCTGGAATAGTTGGAGCAGGTATAACAGTTACATCCCTCCTCAATGGGCGATGGGTCTTCCGCATATTTTGCGTTTCTGATATTCACCTTACCTCTTTTGGTAAACAACATACCGTTCCTGGCATTTCTGGTGGGAAGCACACAGTCGAACATATCCACACCAAATTTTACAGCTTCTATTATATCTTCCGGTTTTCCCGATCCCATAAGGTACAAGGGCTTATCCCCGGGCAAATGCCGGGTGGCTGCCCTGATCATCTCCTCTCTGGTCTTACTGTCCTCCCCGACGGATAACCCCCCCAGGGAATAGCCGTCGAATTCCATATCCGCAAGTCCCCTGGCGCTCATTTCCCTCAGGCCTGTGTACATGCCACCCTGCACAATGCCGAACAACGCCTGGTTATCATCCTTTTTGGAATCCAAGCATCTCCGCGCCCATTCCCGGGTAAGGTTTACGGAATTCACCAGGTATTCGTAGGTTGCCTCCAGGGGAGCACATTCGTCCAGGGCCATAATGATATCCGCTCCCAGGGCATTCTGGATCTCCATCACTTTTTCCGGATCCAAAAAGTGCATGGACCCGTCCAGATGAGACCTGAATGTAACCCCCTCTGATGAAATTTCCCTTAGTTTTGCAAGGCTGTATACTTGATATCCTCCACTGTCGGTAATTATGGGTCCATGCCAGTTCATAAACGGGTGAAGTCCTCCCAGACTTTTAATCACCCGGTGCCCCGGTCGGAGATAAAGATGATAGGTATTTGCCAGGATTATCTGGGACCCCGCCTCCACAGCCTCTTCAGGTGACACCCCTTTTATTGCCCCTGCGGTTCCCACGGGCATAAAAACAGGGGTCTCAATGCTGCCATGGGCCGTTGATATCTCTCCGGTCCTGGCATTTTCAAAGCTGCATCTCTTTTTTACCTGAAAATCCAAGTCCCATCCTTTGTGGTAAATCCCATTATTACATTATAAGCATAGCATCCCCGTAACTAAAAAACCTGTACTTGGCTTCCTTGGCCAGTTTATACGCCTTCATGGTAAGATCGAATCCCCCAAAGGCCGTCACGAGTATCAACAGTGAAGACCGTGGCAGATGAAAATTGGTAATAAGGGCATCAACCACCTTAAATTCAAACCCGGGATAAATAAAAAGATCGGTAATCCCGGAGTCGGGTTCGATACCTGATTTTTTTCTGTATACAGTTTCCAGGGTTCTTACCACCGTGGTTCCAACCGCGACAATCCTTCGGCCTTCGTCCTTTGCCGTTTTAACAGCCGCGGCTGATTCCGGGCTGATAAAATAGCTTTCCTCTTCCAGACGGTGTTTCCTGATGTCCTGCTCCCTTACAGGCCTGAATGTATCATAGCCCACAAACAATGTTATGGGGGTTATCGTGACCTTAAGGGATTTAAGTTTCTTTACCAGTCCGTTTGTGAAATGCAATCCTGCTGTAGGTGCAGCCACCGCACCAGGGGTCCTTGAGAATATGGTCTGATATCTTTCCCTGTCTGCAGAGATTCTTTTGTCACCGGTGTCTCTTTTAATATAAGGCGGCAGGGGAAGGCAACCTCTTTTTTTTATAAACTCGTCAAGACTGCCGTTTCCTTTAAACCGAATTAGCATTCTTCCATTTTCCTCTGAATCAATTATCTCTCCTGTAAAGCCGTCATCGAAAATTATTCCGGACCCTTGTTTAGGCCTTTTTGAGGCCTTCACCAGGCAACATCTTTCGTCTGGTGCCCTTCCATTCTCACGATCGGGCCCCTGCTCAAGCACCAAGACCTCCACCTTCCCCCCAGTGGCCTTTCTGCCGTACAACCTGGCCGGGGTTACCTCCACGTCATTCACTACCAGCAGATCCCCCGGTTTCAAAATCCGTGGCAGATCATAAAAAAAATATCCTGAGATCTCCTTTTTGGACCTGTCAACACGCATAATCCTGGATTTATCCCTCGAGGACGCAGGCTCCTGAGCAATCAATCCTTCTGAAAGATTGTAATCGTAATCCTCAAGGAGATACATAATAAGACCTTAATTCGTTGTGTTTAACGACTCTCCAAAAAAAGCTTGGGGTAAACTTGATTATCTGTAAATATTCAAGATCAGGGCTTGAAAATATAGGATATGAGAAGACCGAAGCACATTGCAATAAAACCGATTATTCTCAGCCGATCTTCCGGGATCTCCTGTATCTGGCCCAACCACTTTTTCATCTTATCCGGAAAAGCCAAATAAGGCAATCCCTCAACAATTAACACCATCCCAATAAGGCATAACAACAGTTTCATATTTCCAACCTGTATACCAATCCCGCTGAGCTGGAACAACTAATCAAAAAGCACCTCCAAAAGCTCATTGACCGAGGATACTCCGATTAATTCCATATCTACCTTGCCCCTTAACGCATCCCTGCTTCTCTTCGGAAGCAGGCACCTGGAGAATCCCATCTTTACGGCTTCCTTAAGCCGGAGTTCTGCCTGACCTACCCCTCTTATCTCCCCGGATAGACCGACCTCGCCAAAGGCCACTGTAGCCCCGGGTATGGGCTTGTTAAAAAGGCTCGATACAGTTGTCGAAATAATTCCCAGGTCTGCAGCAGGTTCGTCCACCCTTATTCCGCCTGCCAAGTTAATAAATATATCCTTATTGGAAAAATTTATTCCGCCCCTTTTGCCCAAAACGGCAACCAGTACGCTGAGTCTGTTTGGGTCCACCCCTATGGTGGTCCTCCTCGGTATAGCCAGAGAACTGCCGCAAACAAGGGCCTGCATTTCTACCAGCAAGGGCCTGGAGCCCTCCATGCAGGAAATAACAATAGAACCGCTAACATCGCCCGACCTTTGCTCCAAGAAGATCTCCGAGGGATTGCCCACTTCCTCCAGTCCTCTGTCCATCATTTCGAATACACCTATCTCATTGGTGGAGCCGTACCTGTTCTTCACGGACCGAAGAATTCTGTAAATATGCGACCCCTCCCCCTCGAAATAAAGCACCGTATCCACCAGGTGCTCTAAAACCTTTGGCCCTGCTATTGCACCGTCCTTTGTTACGTGTCCTATCAAAAATACACCCATGCCAGAACCCTTTGCAAGGTTCATAAACCTGGCGGTTACCTCTCTTACCTGTCCGATGGAACCAGGTGCTGAGCCTAAGGACTCGGTAAATATTGTCTGAATTGAGTCTACCACCAGGATCTGGGGTGAAACTTCATCCAGTGCACCTATCAAGTCTTCAAGACATGTTCCGCTTAACAAATAAAGCTCCGGGGAATCTGCGCCCACCCTTTCGGCCCTCATTTTTATCTGCTGCACTGATTCCTCGCCTGAGATATAAAGTGTCCTGGTTCCTTTTTCAGATAGTTTCTGGGCCACCTGCAAAATAAGAGTAGACTTTCCTATACCCGGATCTCCCCCAATTAATACAAGAGAACCAGGAACCACTCCGCCTCCGAGTACCCTGTTAAACTCACCGATACAGGTGTCCATTCTGATCTCCCTGGCCCCGGCAATCGTGTCTATTCTCTGAGGTTTTTCCCGGGTATGCAACCCCTTTCTACCCTGTCTGGACTCCTTTTCTGCGGTTTCTTCAGCAAAGGAATTCCATGTATTGCAATCAGGACACCTGCCCAACCATTTTGGGGCCATGTATCCGCAATTTTGGCAAACAAACACAGTCTTTTCCCTGGACAATAAATCTCCTCCGGGCTATTTTCGAAGCCATCAACATTTTATTTAAAAGAGCCCGTTAGTCAATCTAAAACACTTCCCATCGTTAACCGGTTAATTAAATTCAGAAAAAAATATTCCAGGTTGACAAAGAGTTATGTTGATATTAGTTTTCTTAAAAATCAAAAAGGAGGAAATGAAATGAATGATCTCTTAGAGGTAGACGACAATAATTTTCAAAACGAGATCCTGGAATCCACTGTACCCGCAATGGTGGATTTTTGGGCACCGTGGTGCCAACCCTGCTTTATTGTGGCTCCTTGGGTGGAGGAGCTTGCCAAGGAATATGAGGGAAAGATCAAGGTGGCCAAGATAAATGTGGACCAGAATCCAAATATTCCCAACCGCTACGGAATAAGGGCCATCCCTTCAATACTCTTGTTCAAAGACGGAGAACTTAAGGACACTATTGTAGGTGCTGTGGGGAAATCAAATATAGAACAGGCGGTTCAAAGACTGACATAATATGGCCTCAAAAAAAAGGTCCTTCTTAAAATTATTATAAATGACAAGAATATTAAAAATTTTTCTGACCGGTTTAATACTCCTCATATTTGCGGGATGCGGCTTATTCGGATTCTTCGGTATCAAGGAAGCCCCGGAGAGGTCGCCCCAGGAGTTGATAAACGAGGGAACTGCAAGACTTGAGGACGGAAATTATGAAAAGGCCCAGGAATCCTTTCAAAGCCTTAAGGACAAGTACCCTTACAGCAAGTTGGCCCTCGAGGCACATGTAAAGCTTGCCGACACTATTTTCAGAAAAAAAGAATTCGAAGAGGCCTTGCTGGAATACAGGGAATTTGAAAAGCTCCACCCAAAGAACGAATCGGTTCCCTATGTAATTTATCAACAGGGAATGTGTAATTTTCTTAGAATCACGGGTATTGACCGCGATCAAACATATGCAGTAAACGCACTAAAGGAATTTAAAAGGCTTGAGAGTGAATTCCCGGATAATATCTATTCGTTGATGGCCCGTAGTAAAATGAGAAAATGTCTCATCAGCCTTGCGGAGCACGAATTATATGTAGCTCGCTTTTATTTCGATAATGGTAATTACCGGGCCGCCCTCAATCGTCTCGAATACCTCGTAACCCATTACCCCGACCTCGGCCAGTATGAGGAGGCTTTTTCCCTTATTGATATCTGCAGGGGAAAACTGGCCGACTCATAACGTTCCGCATAAATTTCCGAATAATTCAAAAAAATTGAATCAAATTTTTTTACAACCGAGGGGGCAAGTGCCTGGATTCCTGCATTTCAGAAACTTGTAAAAATTTTTTTAAGTTTTACGATGCTTTCCAAAATAAACATTGATCCTTTATGTTATCTATGACATAACTTTTACATGCAATCGTTTTTCAAGGTAAAGAAACCGGATGAAATATTCCAAACCCTTTCGGATATCAAGCCGATAGGTACTGAACTTGCTGCTATTACAGAGGCCCTGGACAGAATTCTTTCTAAGGACATAGTATCCACAGAAGATCTGCCCGGTTTTTACAGGGCCACCATGGACGGGTATGCAGTATCCTCAAAGGATACCTTCGGCGCCAGCGACAGCCTGCCGGCATTGCTTAATATCGCGGGAGAGGTACACATGGGGAAGGTTCCAAAATTTTCCCTCAGCAGGGGCCTTTGCGCAAGGATCTCAACAGGGGGCATGCTTCCTGAAGGTTCCGACGCGGTAGTCATGTTGGAATATACCCGCACAATGGAGGACGGGATGGTTGAGATTAGCAGATCCGTACCTCCACTCGAAAATGTAATCCTGCCTGACGACGACCTTAAAAAAGGCCATACCATATTACACCGGGGCACACCCTTAAGACCACAGGAGCTTGGTCTCCTGGCCGCAGTGGGAATTAAAGAAGTGGAAGTATCCAAAAGGCCGAGGGTAGCCATTATATCCACGGGCGAAGAGGTAGTGGACATAAAAACAAGGCCCAACAAAGGACAGGTAAGAGACATAAACACCTATACCCTTGGCGGATTGTGCGTTAAATCCGGGGCTATTCCGGTTTACCTGGGCATTTGCAGGGACAGGTTAGAAGATCTAAAAAATATGCTGGCCAGGGGAATTTCCATGGCGGACGCGGTATTGCTTTCCGGCGGAAGCTCCGTGGGTGTGAAGGATTTCACCCTCAATGCCCTTATGTCACTTGAGGGGGTAAAACTTCTGGCACACGGCGTATCCTTAAGTCCGGGAAAGCCTACCATAATCGCAAGAAAAGGCGATCAAACCATATGGGGTCTTCCCGGGCACCCTGTATCAACCATGATTGTTTTCGATGTCTTTGTCTCCTATCTTTTGGGCCTGCTTCAAGGCCTGACTGATCCAAGGCAATATAAACGGCGTACCATAGAGGCAGTGCTTGACAGAAACATAGAATCAGCCAGCGGACGAGAAGATTATATAAGGGCAAGGATCTCCGGAAGCCCTAATAAATGGGTGGCAACTCCTGTTTTGGGAAAAAGCGGTCTTATATCCACCATGGCAGAGGCCGACGGCCTTGTAAAAATCGATATGAATTCGGAAGGGCTTTACAAGGGAGAAATCGTTACAGTGAGATTTTTATGTTAGCGGGTGGGAAGATATATCTAAAAATGAAAGAGGTGGGAGAGGCCCTGGATATCTTGTTTCAGAGATTCGGCCACCCCCTAATATCCGAAGCAGAGGAAATACCGGTAATCGAATCCTGCGGCAGGATTACCTCCGATCCTGTTTTTGCAAAAATTTCCTCTCCCCCTTTCTACTCCGCTGCCATGGACGGAATAGCCGCGGACGCGGAACATACCTACGGCGCCACAGAAAGAAACCCCAAAAGACTTAAGCTGGAATCCGAGGCCGTCTGGATAAACACGGGTCAACCCATGCCTGCGGGGAAAAACTCGGTTATAATGGCAGAAAAACTGAATCAGGCAGACGAAAACAACGTAGAGATAACCTCTTCCGTTTTTCCATGGCAGCATGTAAGAAAAGTGGGGGAAAACTTTGTGGCCACGGAATTGCTCTTTCCCCGGAACCACAAGATACAGCCCTTTGACCTGGGCACCCTGCTGGAGGGAGGAAACCTGACAGTAAATGTCAGGGAAAGGCCGAAGGTGGTCTTGATTCCCACCGGAAGCGAGCTGGTAGGCCTGAATGACCTCGGAAAGCCTTTAATGCTGGAAAGTGGCAAGGTAATTGAGTCCAATTCATATTTTCTCTCCGCATTGATTAGGGAATGCGGGGCTGAGCCGATAAAAAAGGGCATCGTTGAAGACCGACCGGAAAAGATTATAGCAGCCCTGCTTGATTCAATAAAACAGGGTGCGGACCTGGTGTTGATCATCGCAGGCTCATCCGCGGGCAAAAAGGATTACACCTCACTTGCAATAGAAAAAACGGGGAAAATCCTTGTCCATGGAGTAACCATGATGCCCGGAAAACCCACCATAATAGGTGATGTGAAAAAAAAACCGGTGTTTGGTGTCCCGGGCTATTCGGTGTCCGCTTATATATCCTTTATGGAACTAATCAGGCCTTTTCTTTACAGGCTGCAAGGTTCCCGGGCTCCCTCCAGGCCCTCTTTAAAGGTGGCTGCTTCCAGGGATATTCCCTCCAAACTCGGGCTGGATGAATTCATAAGGGTAAATATCGGGAAAGTGGGCGACAAAACCGTTGCCGTACCTTTACCAAGGGGCGCTGGATCAATCAATACCCTCAGCAGGGCACAGGGTATCATCAGGATTCCCTCTTTATCGGAAGGTATGAGCAGGGATGAGGAGACCGATGCGGAGCTATTGGTGGAGAATTCGGAGCTTGAAAACACCCTGGTAATAATAGGAAGTCATGATATCACCCTGGATATCCTTTCCGACGAAATTAAGTCAAAGGCCGATTTTGTCAGGATAGCCTCCGGAAATGTAGGCAGCCTGGGAGGATTGATGGCCCTGAGAAACGGTACCGCCCATGCAGCGGGTTCCCATCTCCTGGATACCCGGACAGGGGAATACAACCTATATTATATACGAAAATATCTTAAGGGCTTTCCGGTACACGTTTTCAACCTGGTAAAAAGGGAGCAGGGCCTTATAATACAAAAGGGAAATCCTAAAGCAGTAAAGGGAATACAAGATCTTGAAAAGGGGGATATATGTTTCGTAAACCGCCAGACGGGCTCAGGTACCAGGGTTTTGCTTGACTACAAATTGGATGAGGCCGGGATAGATCCAGCAAGTATCAAGGGTTATGAAAACGAGGAATATACCCATATGAACGTGGCGGCCGCTGTTTTGAGCGGCCAAGCGGATACCGGACTGGGGATAATGGCTGCTGCGAGGGCCCTGGGGCTTGATTTTATACCTGTTGCCAGTGAGCAATACGACCTAATAGTGCCATCTTCGTTCCTAAACAATGCAAATATTAAGTTGCTTATAGAAACTGCTGCTTCAAGGGAATACAGAGAAAGAGTAAGTAAACTGGGTGGTTACGATCCCGGAAACAGCGGAAATCTCTGGAAAATACTCTAGTGCCGTAGGCCCAAGAGTTTATTAGGGAAAAATGCCTGTTTAACCGTAAACAAGGGGGCTCATATGCAAAGATTGACTTTAAAATCAAGGCAATGGATCGAAGACAGTCATGGAAATATGATCATGGGTGAAGGCAGGCGCAAGATACTTGAGCTTATTGAAAAAACAGGATCAATAAACAAGGCGGCCAAAGAGATGGGCATGTCTTACCGAGGGGTATGGGGCAAAATAAAGGCCACGGAAAGGCATCTCAACCAGAAAATATTAACCGCTGGAAAAGGACAGGGTTCGGTCCTTACAAAGGAAGGAAAAAAGATCTTAAACTATTATTCCCGTCTAAAGGAGGGGTGTCGAAAGGCAGATAATGAGATATTCCAAGAGATATTGCTTCAAGAATGACGGGCTCGTAAAAAGGAGGCTAAATTGAAGGCGCTGGGCATAGTGGGTTACAAAAAAAGCGGTAAGACCACGTTAATCGGCCGTCTCTCGCAGGAACTTTCAAAAAAGGGCCACCGGGTGGCTGTAATAAAACATGTCCCGGGAAATATAGATTTTCCAGACACCGATACATCCAGGCTGAAATCTCATGCCCAGGTGGTTTGTGCGGTATCTTCAGCGGAGGCAGAGATAATTCTTAAAGGCCCCAGGGGTTTTGAGGATATGCTGAAATATCTGGAATGTGACATTCTACTGGTGGAAGGCTTTAAAAAGGAAAAAACATTTCCAAAGGTCATCTGCCTTAAAGACAAGTCGGAACAAAAAGAGCTTTCTACCGGGCTGGAGCTTTTCACCGCAAGTTTCAGTCCTGGTATTTCTGATTTTAATATATCCAAGGAGGACAACATCAAAGAGATGGCCACTCTGGTGGAGGAAAGATCCTTTAAACTTCCCAATCTGAACTGCGGACACTGCGGATACGAAACCTGTTTCGGTCTTGCCAAGGAAATTGTGAAAGGCAAAGAAAACGTGGACAAATGTGTTTCACTACATCCCCTTGTCTCCGTTAAGGTTGACGGAGAGCAGATACCGTTAAACCCTTTTATGTCAAATTTGTTCAAGGATACCACCCTGGCCATGCTCCAGTCATTAAAAGGCTTTAAAAAGGGAAAGGTTGAAATCAAGATACCTTGACCAAATCGCGGGGATAAAAATATGCTGGTCGACAGATTCAACAGAAATATAAATTATTTGAGGATATCGGTTACGGACAGATGTAATCTGCGATGTATATACTGTACCCCGCCCACAGGGGAGAAGAAACTGAGTCACAGAAAAATACTCCGTTACGAAGAAATCCTGAGGATTACAAGGATAGCCGTAAAACTTGGAATAACCAAGTTAAGGATAACAGGGGGAGAACCCTTTGTTAGAAGGGATATACATTACCTTATAAAGATGCTCGCCTCTATTGAGGGATTGAAGGACCTGTCCCTTACCACAAACGGGGTGCTGCTTTCCGAGAACCTGGAGAAATTAAGGCATTGGGGCATAAAAAGGATAAACGTAAGCTTAGACAGCCTGGACCGTGACAAATATCAAAAGATCACCGGTTTAGATTACCTGGACAGGGTGTGGAGGGGAATTGAAAACGCCAGGGATATGGGATTCCGGCCCATAAAATTAAACGTGGTGGCAATGAAGGGAATAAACGACGACGAGTTTCTGGATTTTGGCAGGCTTGCCATTGAACAGCCATTTCACGTGAGGTTTATTGAATTTATGCCCATAGGCTCAGGTGGGAATAACCTGAAATTTATTCCATGTTCCGAGATAAAAAAAATCTTGACCGACAAATACGGACCACTACTCCCGGTGCGCGTCGAAAAAGGAGGAGGCCCTTCGAGAAGATTCCGGTTCAGGGAGGGAAAGGGCGAAATAGGTTTTATAAGCGCCATAAGCCGGCCATTCTGCAGGCAGTGCAACAGGCTCAGGATTACCGCAAACGGCAAGATACTTCCCTGCCTGCTGTCCGGGGATGAACTGGATATAAAAGGACTCTTAAGGACCGGATGCCTGGACGAGGAAATAACAGGGCTTCTTATCAAGGCCGTAAACCAGAAACCGGAAGGCCACACGCTCAGACCGGAATCAGAAAACAGGGTCCTGCGAAAAATGTGCTCCATCGGGGGCTGAGGTTAGGGCCGTGTCCTTTACACCTTTTCTGTAATAATTCCTTACAAAATATTTTTTCAATCAAAAAAAATGTTGGTGCTTTTCAGAGGCAGCCTGCTGAAAGTCTGGTGAATCTAATTTAAACCCAGATTGTGCAGTAGCCAACTACTGCATAACCTGAATTTAAAATTCTTTTCCTGTTTTCCTGCTTATTATTTTGAATCCCAATTGATAATAGGCCTCCCAAAGCCCCGCCCATTTCCTCAAGCCAATATCTACTGGTCTTGATGCATGTGCCCTCATATTCGGGCTTAAAGAAACCTCTTTAAAGACCAAAGACTACCGGGAGTAAAGCCCGAATATTTCGGGCACAGGCATCCTCAGTGGTATTTCTTTTTGAGATATTGCCTTTCGGAAAAGGAGTAGCCCGGGACCCCGGAACAAAATAAAAACACCACCATCTTTAAAAAATATGGGTTGCCCAAAGGTCTCTTTTTGTATTGTACTTCTTATTAAACTCTATTCGTCCAATACCTCCCTTAACTTAAAAGAGATATCCTCCAGGTCGAAGGGTTTCTGAATAAACCCATTGCATCCTCTCTCCATAATATCCTTGGCCTGGGCATCCATGCTGTATCCACTTGAAAGGATTACTTTTATATCCGGGTTAGCCTCTTTTAACCGGTCATAGGTTTCTCCTCCACCCATGCCGGGCATAATCATATCGAGAATAACCGCATTCACCCTGTCGCCATACTTATTGTAGACATCCAGGGCCTGTGCGCCGCTGCCTGCGGTTAATACCTCATATCCGAGTTCTCTCAACATTCGATTCCCCACATCTATGATCATTTGTTCATCGTCCACCAAGAGCAAGGTTTCATTTCCCCTTAATATCCTTTTTGAGGTTCGGCTCTGTTTTTCACCGGATCTTTCCGCGGCCGGCAGAAAAATACTAAAAGCAGAGCCTTCTCCTTTTTTACTATAAACGTCTATGTTGCCTCCGTGATTCTTGATAATTCCGTATGCAGAGGCCAATCCCAGCCCTGTTCCCCTTTTCATCTCCCTGGTGGTAAAAAAGGGATCAAAAATGCGTTTCAGGTCCTCCTTGTCAATCCCTACGCCCTGGTCTTTCACCGATACCTTGACGTATTTTCCCTCCTCAATATCGAGCGCCCTGGCCTCACTTTTATCAAGGTTTACATTTTCCGTCTCCAGGTAAATTTCACCTCCTCCGGGCATTGCCTGCCAAGCATTTAAAAAGAGGTTAACCAAAACCTGTTGTATCTGGCCCTCGTCCACCTCTACGGTACGTAAATTACTTTCATACTTTGTATGCACTGCGATTTCTTTTCTTGTACGGGCAAACATTTTCAGGGTCCTTCTCGCCAGCTCGTTCAGGTCCGCGGGCTTTACCTCGTACTTACCTTTTCTGGCGAATCCCAGGAGTTGTCTTGTAAGTTCTGCTCCATTACGGGCATACTTTTCGATATTTTGCAGCTTTGCATAGTGGGGGTCGGAGGGATCAAAATCCAGCAACATAAGGGAAGCATTCCCCAGTATGCCCATGAGCAGATTGTTGAAATCATGTGCTATCCCACCGGCCAGTGTGCCTATGGATTCCATCCTCTGGGACTCCTGAAGGCGTGTCTCCATCTTCTTCCTTTCCTCTTCAGCCTTCTTTATTCTGGTTATATCCTCTGCAACACCTTCGTAATATAATACATTTCCATTTTCATCCCTTACCGCCTTTGCGGTTTCCCTGACCCAAATAGGGGTTCCGTCCAGTTTTTTCCATTGGACCTCCATGGAAAACGTACCCTCGCTTCTCTCAGTAAGCCGTTTCCAATTTGTACGCTGTTCCGGGTACCCGTAAAAACTGGCTACCGGGGTTTTCCACAAGGTTTCAAGGTCCGGACACCCCAAAAGCCTAACGTGATAGGGGTTTGCCTCCAGGAACCTTCCATTAGGCGTACTCCTGAAAACCCCTACGGGAAGTCTCTCGAAAAGGGAATGAAACCTGTCCTTGCTCTCCTGCAGCAATTCTTCGACCCGGCTTCGTTGGTCTGCCTCCTTTTCCAGTTTTCCTTTTAATGACTTCAGCTTGGATGCAAATTCCTGGTTTTTCCTTTGAACGGAGCTCTCTTTGTCCCCGGCCTTTTCCACGGCAAGTTTATGTTCTGCAACACCTCTCCAGGAACCCAAAAGCTCCGAGGGTCTGCCCGACTTATCCCTGACAACGGTTTTTTCATCCAGCACCCCCAGGTATCCACCCCCTTTACACTTCAGGCGGTATTCCTGCCGAATGCGGTCCTCTTTCAATATACGTCTTTTGGTCTCATCAAAAAAAACGCCTATATCCTCAGGGTGTATGAATTCACCCCACCATCCCGGATTTTCCAGGCATTCACCTGCAGTGCAGCCAACCAAATCTTCTATATTTTCGCTAACAAACAACAACTTCATTCCTTTTTCCGGCTCAACATTTGGATCGAATCTGCATCTGTAGAAAACAATATTACAGGTATCAGTAAGGTGCTTCAGGTATTCCCTTGCACGTATAACCATATCTCCTCCATTCTCAAAACCAGAGTCTTTTTCTACTCCATTGTTGTCCACCAAAATTTCTCCGTTTTTCGATATTTAGAGACAACCCGTCTTTACGGTTTAATATTGCCATATGTTGACAGGTTACAGATTCTTGATGCTACTGGGGTTTTTAGAGCTGATTTACTTCAATGGGCCGGGTCAAATATCATACTTAAAAATAAAAATCAATTATTATTTTATTAAATTATACTTAATAGTACAAATAAAAATCCTTTGACTATATCCACTTTAACGATTATATCCAAAATTCTCCTGAATGAACCGGCAACTGTACTTTAACCCAGATTGTGCAGTAGTTGGCTACTGCACAATCTGGGTTAAAATTTATTAAAATACTTATTTTATCTTGAATAGGTAACCGGGGTTTGTTACTAAAGTATTTGAGATTTTAACCTTTAAGGAATCAATATGGCCAAGAAAAAAAAGATGACCAGAAAGGAACTTTTAAAAGGCGAAGACGAGTTTATTAGTGTTTCCGGAAGGATAGTTAACTATATCGCCTCTCACTCCCAACACATTAAGTATTCTCTCATCATTTTAGTTGTTGCGTCCGCTTTGACTGCAGGCGCCTTTCTGTGGTTAAGATATATGAACAATAAGTCTATGTCCGCCTATAATCTGGCAAACAAAAAAGTAAAAGGGATAAATATCTCGGAAGCCGAAATCGACACCGAAGAGATCCAGTCCGCTATTCAAAGTTTTAATAAGATCAAAAAAAAATACGGATGGACCAAGGCCGCCGAATTGTCGGTGCCTCATATGGCCTTTCTCGAATTTGCCAGAGGAAATTATAAAGAATCCGAATCACTGTACCGCTCTTATCTAAATGATGACAACCCGGATCCAATCTACCATTCCATGGCCCGTTTCGGTATTGCCGCTTCATGCGAAGCCATGGGAGACTACAAAACCGCCATAGTTCAGCTCAAGGAGATCATCGATGATGAAGACAGCTTCCTGAAAGAAGAGGCCATGTTCACACTCGGCAGGCTCTATGCCCTAGACGGCCAAGAAATTAAATCAAGAAAAACCTTCCGGGGTTTTGTGAACCAATTTAACACCTCTCCTCTTGTGCCGGTTGCCAGAGCGAACATGAAAAAGAGTTCATAGTCGTATCCAAAAAATGACGGTCTTCCAATAAGCAGGTTATCATGAAAGATACAATTGCATTTATTATGGCCGGAGGTAGGGGTGAAAGGCTTATGCCCCTTACCATGGAAAGGGCCAAGCCTGCTGTACCTTTTGGCGGAGTATACAGGCTTATCGACTTGACCCTCAGCAACTGCATTAATTCCGAGTTATACAGGATAATAGTTCTTCCCCAATATAAATCCCAGTCTCTTACAGACCACCTGGAAGAAGGCTGGAATATATTCAATCAAAGACTGGGTCACTTTTTAAAGATCGTACCGCCCCAGCAGAGAATAAGCGGGGATTGGTACAGGGGCACCGCCGACTCCATCCGGCAAAACCTATATCTCTTAGAAAGGGCAATGCCCCGCCATGTGCTTGTACTCTCCGGGGATCATATATACAAAATGGATTACACCCTGTTCTGGAAGTATCACCTGGAAAAGGAAGCTGATGTTACCGTGGCCCTGCTCGAAGAAGACAGAGACATGGCCTATGAGGTGGGCGTTGCGGAGATAGACAAAGGCTACCGAATACATGGCTTCCAGGAAAAGCCCAAGGAGAACCCGAGGACTATTCCGGGAGACCCGGAACATATACTCGCCTCTATGGGTATCTACCTGTTTAAGGCAGATCTTCTTCTCGAAATTCTAAAATCTGGAACAGAAGAGGATTTCGGGAAAAACATAATCCCTCAACTGATACCCAAATACAAGGTGTACGCCTATCCGTATAAGAAAAAAAACGCCATCGAAGACTATGTTTATACCACCAGGGAAACCGGAGAACGCACAATGAATCTGGAATCCAGGGTACATGACTCATCCTACTGGAGAGATGTGGGCACACTGGATGCTTACTGGAACGCCAACATGGATCTTACCGGGGTAATCCCGTCTTTTAATCTATACGGGTTCAAGTGGCCTATCCATACCTACCAGCTCCCTGCACCCCCGGCAAAATTCATACACAGTAACGAGAGGTCTGAAGGATTCAGGGTGGGCAAGGCCCTGGACTCTATAGTTGCACCGGGTGCCATAATAAGCGGTATTGTAAGAAGTTCGGTTATCTCATATTATGTTGTGGTTCGGAGCTGGGCAACGGTGGAGGAATCCGTTATCATGAACGGAGTGGTCGTTGGGCGGAACTGCAAAATAAAAAAGGCTATTATAGACAAAAACAATATCATACCCGACCACGCGGAAATCGGTTACAATCCAAAGGAGGACGGAAAGCGGTTCACCATAACGCCCAGGGGGATAGTGGTAGTACCGAAAGGTTACTTCCGATAGTGGTAGTCAGTTATTCAAGTCTTTCTTGAAGAGATGCAACCCAGGAATATACATCTCTGAGCGGAATTCTTTTCTTCCTTGCAATCCTTCTGCATTCTTCGTATTCTGGAGAAGTCAGGGTGCTTCCGTCCTGCTGAAGGGTCTTTTTAACATACATCTTTCCCCAGGGGGATTGTACCTCTATCTTTTCCCTTTTCAATAAAGCCCGCTCGGCGAAGGTATGGCGTATCCCCAGGGTAGTTGATTCCCGGAATATAATATTAATCAATTTTTCTCTGTGTTCGGGACGGCAAATTACCTGAATTTGAACCCCTGGCCTGTTTTTTTTCATCTGGATATGTGCAAAGCAAACATCCAGGGCGCCTTCGCTGAAAAGTATGTCCATCAAATACCCCATAACCTCCGGGCTTAAATCATCCAAATTGGCCTCCAGGCATACCACTGTATCAGATAGGTAAGCCTCCGATTCATCGCCTATAATGATCCTCAGAAGGTTCGGCCTGCCGGATAAGTGCCTGGTTCCTACTCCGTATCCGGATCTTTCTATTATCATAGGGGGCATGGGGCCGAAAAAGGAACATAAAGAAGAAACCAGGGCTGCGCCTGTTGGGGTAACCATTTCCGCCTCCTGCCCGCTGTAGTCAACCGGAATGCCCTCCAGAAGCTTTACGGTAGCCGGCGCCGGAACCGGAATTAAACCGTGTGCCGATTCAACAATCCCTCTGCCCAAAGGAATCATAGATGAATACAGTTTTTCAATGCCCAGTTTATGGATTCCTGCTACCGTTGCAACAATATCCAAAATTGAATCAATTGCACCGATCTCGTGGAAATGCACCCTTTCCGGGGAAATATTATGTATCTCCCCTTCCGCCCTGGCAATCTTCTCAAATACCGATATACACTTACTTATTACCGGCTGGGAAAGTTTGCTGTTTATAAGGATGTCTTTAATATCTCCTATATACCGGCTCCCCTGTTTTTCAGGATCATAGGAAACAGAAAACTTCGTCCCGAATATATTGTTCCTTGCTTCTTTTTTCGCCGATATTTGGTAGCCGGAAAGATCGAGGCGGGAAAGTTCTCGTCTTAAGTCTTGAATGGAAAAACCGGCATCCAACAGGGCACCTACCATCATGTCCCCGCTTATGCCGGAAAAGCAGTCGAGGTATGCAATCTTCATAATCCCCTGGCCTTTTCCATAGCCTCCTGCTTCTTTTTGCATTCTATGCAAAGGGTGGTTACAGGTCTTGCTTTAAGTCTCTCATTTGATATTTTATTTCCGCATTTCTCGCATATCCCGAAATTCCCTTCCTCTATCCTGACGAGTGCGTCCTTGATCTTTTCTATTAATTTTCTTTCCCGGTCCCTGATCCTTAAAAGGAAATTCCTGTCCGCTTCCAATGCAGCCCTGTCCGTAGGATCGGGAAAATTTTCCTTGAAATCCGCCATACCGTCCACTGTCTTAAGGGCTTCTTCTATGAGATCGTTCAATTGAGCCTGAAGCAAGCTTTTAAAATAGTTCAGTTCTTCCTGATTCATATCTTCAATCCCTCGAATTAAAATTCAGATCTACTGCATGCCTTTTATCTTGTTCCAAAATTCTTTGGTCCTGGTGCCCAGCTTTTGCCCTTCCAGCTCACCGAATTCCATTAGAAGCTCTCTCTGTCTTCGGCTCAAATTCTTGGGTATCCAGACTATCAAAATTACATAAATGTCTCCATATGCCCCGGGTCTTCCAAGAACGGGCATACCCCTATTTTTAAGCCTGATAATGTCTCCGGGCTGGGTCCCTTCCGGGATGTTTAGATCCTCTTCCTGACTTTCTCCCGGTACGGGTACCTTAATCTTCCCACCGATGGCAGCCTGGATAAAGGAGATGTTGACCTCGCATTTAAGATTATCACCTTCCCTTACAAAAAAACCATGGTTTTTAACGTGAACTACTACATAAAGATCACCCGGGGGTCCATTTTCTTTTCCAGGCTCCCCTTCCCCCCTGATTCTCAATTGGGTACCTGTATCCACTCCCTGAGGTATCTTTACCAATACCTTCTTATCGGTCTTTAATTTTCCCCTTCCTTTACACTCCTTGCACAAATCGGCTACGATTTTTCCGGCACCCCTGCATGAGGGACATGTAGTCCTTATCTGAAAGAATCCCTGGGAACGTATTATTTCACCTCTACCCCTGCACTGAGGGCATATATTCAGATTGCTTCCCGGAGCTGCGCCGGAGCCTTTGCATGCATTACAGGTTTCCCACTTCTTGAAAGATATTTCCTCTTCCCTGCCCCAGTATGCATCTTCCAGGCTTATCTCCATGTCATATCTGAGATCCGCACCCTTTGTCGCCCTGTTCCTCCGTGTCCTGCCGCCCCCGAAACCAAAAAACTCCTCGAATATATCCCCAAAGGAGGAAAAGATGTCGTCAAAATCACCAAAGCCTCTAAAACCGGTGCCCTTCAAACCCTCATGGCCATATAAATCATATATTTTTCTCTTTTCCTCGTCTCTTAATACCTCATAGGCCTCTGAAGCCTCTTTAAAATTCTCTTCAGCATCCTTGTCGCCGGGATTTTTGTCAGGATGGTATTTAAGCGCAAGCTTCCGGTATGCCCTTTTTATCTCTTCTCCATCGGCATGGCCGGAAACACCGAGTATCTTGTAATAATCCTTTTCGTTACTCATGCTCCTCACTTCCCGTTATCTCTTTTTTCTCTTTTTCAATAAAAGTTTCTTCCTATACCTTATTCTCATCCGTGTTTTCGGGAGGCTCCTGATCCTGCAAGGCTTCCCCCTTTTCAACCTTTAACTTGACTTTGCCTGCGGCTATTTCTCTTAAAGCGGTGACTATCTCCCTATTGGTGGAAATAACAAGGGGCTCCATGCCTCTTTTCAATTGCATCACCCTTTTCAAGGCTATGGAAACCACCGAGAATTTATTATAATCTTTGTTCAGACAGTCTTCAATAGTGATACGTGCCATTGCAAAAACTCCTTTAAAAAATTAAACTATATAATTTAATTCAATAATAGCATAAAGTAAAGAACTTTTTCTTCTTCAATGTCTGACTCGCCATAATAGGGGAAAGAAGAAAAATGCTGGCAGGTTTTTCCGGGCGTGCCTTTTCAAAATGGATATCCCTTAGGCTATGTAAAAAACGAATAAAAAAGATAATTATGTATTTTTTGGCTGGCGAAATTTGGCTGTGCGGTACAAATTTATGAATTTTCCCTTGAAAAAAATCATGTATTGGTTCTTAATATCAGTCAATGTTGGTCTTTCCGTCATTTTTTTTATCAGATTCCGGGTAAAGACATGCTTTCTAAGGTTCTCAGCAGTGCGGTTATCGGAATAGATTCCTATGTAGTGGAGGTTGAGGTGCATATCTTTAAAGGTCTTCCCTCGTTTTCCACAGTGGGCCTGGCAGAAGGAGCAGTCAGGGAAAGCAAGGACAGGGTAAAGTCCGCCTTAAAAAATTCCGGATATGATTTTCCTGCGGAAAGAATTACCGTAAACCTCGCTCCTGCCGATATAAAAAAGGAAGGCTCCGGATTTGACCTTCCCATGGCAATAGGTATACTGGCGGCCACAGGCCTCGTGTCCAATTCCGTATTAAAAGACCACCTTATTACCGGAGAATTGTCCCTTGACGGAGGTCTCAGGCCTGTAAAGGGTATATTGTCCATGGCTATCATGGCAAAGAACCTCGGTCTTGAAGGACTTTTTTTGCCATCCGAAAACGCATTGGAGGCGAGTGTGGTTAACGGAATACATGTTTATCCGGTTAACACCCTTTCCCAATTGGTAGAATATTTTAACGGAGCAAATTGCATAACCCCGGTTAAGAACGACAAATTCGACACCGCAGAAAAAACCGGTTATGATGCAGATCTTGGTGATGTATGCGGCCAGGAAAACGTCAAGAGGGCCCTGGAGATTGCCGCAGCCGGGGGTCACAACCTGCTTATGATAGGACCACCCGGATCCGGCAAGACCATGCTGGCAAAAAGGCTTTCAACCATAATGCCCGGGCTTACCTTCGAGGAGTCACTGGAGACATCCAAAATATACAGTGTTATGGGGCTGATGCCCAAGGACAGCGGCTTGGTAATGAAAAGGGCATTCAGGGCGCCCCACCATACTGTTTCGGACGCGGGCCTCATAGGGGGAGGCCAGATTCCTAAACCCGGAGAGGTAAGCCTTGCTCATAACGGTGTACTTTTCCTGGATGAAATGCCGGAATTCAGGAAGAATGTACTGGAGGTATTGAGACAGCCCATGGAAAGCGGTACAGTAACAATATCAAGGGCAAACTCCGCTGTTACTTATCCGGCGAATTTTATGCTTGTAGGAGCCATGAATCCCTGTCCATGCGGTTACTTCGGAGACCCAAAACGGGAATGTACTTGTTCCGTTAAAGAGATTCAAAGGTACAGGTCCAGGATTTCAGGACCCCTTATGGACAGGATTGATCTTCATGTAGATGTGCCTGCGGTTCCCTTCAAAGACCTGACCGGATCAGGCCAAGGTCCATCTTCGAGCGAAGTTCGCCGAAAAATAACGGCCACCAGGTATATCCAGCAGAAGAGGTTCCAAAAATCAACGATACACGTTAATTCCATGATGAACAGCAGGCAAATAAAAAAATATTGCAAAATAGACGATGAATCCAGCTTCTTGCTTCAGGTGGCAATGGATAAATTTGGGCTCAGCGCAAGGGCCTATTCAAGGATACTCAAAATCGCCAGGACAATAGCAGATCTTGCCGGCAGCGAAGAAATCGACAAATCACACATAGCGGAGTCAATACAATACAGATCACTGGACAGGAAATTCATCCTATGAAAACCCTGATTAAGATAGCAATAATCGCCTTTATATTTATCTTTATTGTACTGGCCTCCATTGGCGCCGGACTTTGGTATATGTGGTCCAGCAACCTGCCCTATATCAGCTCGCTGAGGGAATACAGGCCGCCTGTAATCACAAGGATTTACTCGGAAAAAGGAGATATTATCGGACGATTTTGGCATGAAAGGAGAATTCTTGTACCCCTGGAGGATATATCAGAAAATATTATAAAGTCCTTTATCGCTGCGGAGGATTCCCGGTTTTATCAACACAAAGGGATCGATTTTCTGAGTATAATACGGGCCTTCACCGAGAATCTTAAGGCGGGGAGAATCAAACAAGGCGGCAGCACAATCACCCAGCAGATGACAAAGTCTATCCTTCTGAAAAATCCGGCAAGGACTTACAGAAGAAAGGTAAGGGAGGTCCTGCTGGCACTTCAAATAGAAAGGGAGTTTTCCAAAGAAAGGATACTCTACCTGTATTTGAACCAAATTTATTTAGGGCACGGACTGTATGGAGTGGAGGCTTCCAGTCGTGTATATTTTGGTAAAAAGGCAAGCGAATTAAACATAGCCGAAGCCTCCATGCTGGCAGGTCTTGCCCATGCACCCAGCAGAGACTGCCCAATCGGGCATTTCGACAGGGCAAAGTCAAGGCAGAGATACGTGCTTAACAGGCTAAAGCGAGAAGGTTTAATTAACCGGACTCAATACGAAGAAGCACTAAAAAAAGAAATTCAAATAAATCGGGATGAAAAGCAAACTCCCTCTGCCCCCTATTTCCTGGAGCATGTTAGACGGGACATAGAAAAAAGATACGGAACCCATATGCTTTACCGGGGGGGGTTGAAGGTGCACACCACTATCAACCTGAAAGCACAGTCAGCAGCAAAAAGCGCAGTGCAAAGAGGCCTTAAAGAACTTGACAAGAGAGAAGGTTTCAGGGGTCCTCTAAAAACCATTCCCTTGAGCCAAAAAGACGAGATAAACAGGGAAATTATCGAAAAATTGGACAAAGACCCCCTTCAGCCGGGTATGATAACCAGGGGTATTGTCTTAAAAGTGGACAGCAAAAATAACGAAACCCTTGTGCAGATAGGCAACCATCGTGGAATACTGCCTCTTTCTAACATGAAATGGGCGAGGAAAACAGACCCTGAAACTGCTTATTATGAAACAAAATTAAGGGACCCGGCTCATGTTCTGGAACCAGATGATGTAATCCTTGTAAAAGCCATTGAAAAAACTGACGATCATAGCCAATGGATACTATCCCTTGAGCAGATACCAACAGTGCAAGGCGCATTATTATGCCTGGAAGCAGACACAGGATATGTCAGGGCCATGGTGGGAGGATATGATTTTTCCGAAAGCCAGTTCAACAGGGCTGTGCAGGCCAAAAGACAGCCCGGTTCCGCGTTCAAACCCTTAATATACTCCGCTGCCCTTGACAAGGGGTTAACGCCCTCTTCCATAATTATAGATTCTCCTTTTATCTCTCCCATAGGCGAGGAGGATGATCTCTGGAAGCCGAAAAATTACAAGGAAAAATTTTACGGACCCACGCTGTTCAGGACAGGCCTTATACATTCCCGCAATATAACCACTATAAAGATTCTGAAAAAAATAGGGGTAAGGTACACCATTGATTATGCGAAAAAATTGGGCATAGAATCTGAACTAAGCCCAGACCTTTCCCTGGCCCTCGGTTCCTCAGGGCTTTCCTTGCTTGAAATAACCAGGGCATATTCCGTCTTTGCAAACCAAGGCAATCTTGTTAAGCCTTTATTTATCACCGAGTTAGTGGACAGGAACGGTAAAGTCCTGGAGGAAAATCATCCCTTATCCGTTGAATCTATTTCTCCGGAAACCGCATACATAATGACGGACCTCCTTAAAGCCGTAGTAGATGAAGGCACCGGATGGAGAGTCAGGGCGCTCTCAAGGCCGGTTGCAGGTAAGACAGGCACTACCAATGATCTCAGAGATGCCTGGTATATAGGCTTTAATCCTGATTTGGTTGCAGGCGTATGGGCAGGATACGACGACAGAAGACCTATGGGCAAAGGAGAAACCGGATCAAGGTCTGCGAGCCCCATTTGGTTGTATTTTATGGAGGAATTACTCAGGGGAAAACCAGTAACCCCTTTTAAACAGCCCAAGGATGTGGTAGTTACCAAAATAGATGCACAAACAGGCCTTCTTGCCAGCCAATATTCTGAAAAAACCTGCTTTCAGGCTTACAAAAAGGGTACTGAGCCTACAGTATATTCCCCTAAACCGGATCAAGCTGGCCCTGGCGAGTTTTTTGAGCGGGACATGGATTATTCGGATATCCAAAGCCCTTCCCATCCTTCCAGCCGAAGCAAATAAATGCATAATTTTTAAACCAACCTTCAATCAACAGTCATCTTCCAAAAAAATTTAAAGAATCCTTATTCCTATTTTGCAGCTTTTGACTTACTTCTAAAAGATAAACTACAGATTGCCATTACCGCAATAACAATCCAGGATATAATTATCCAGGATACCGCGGTGCCTCCAGCCAGGGCAAAAATTGTTCCTATCACGTATATAGCAGCCACAAAAAAAAGGATATTCCACCAGTTCGATACGGCTTTAATAACTGCTTCATTAAAACGATCAAGATTGTCCAACTTTACCCTCCTTTCATAATTTTTTATCTAAGCTTAATTACCTTGCATCGGCTATCAAGGAACATGGGTTCCTTGATAGCCTTTCGCCGGAAATCACTACATCTTATCTCCCATGGATTTGATAGCAGCACCTATATTTACAAGCAATACGAAAACGCCTACATAAACCAAAAGATAACCTACATTATTAAGTACATCAGCAACAACTTCTGTCATTTTGCTCACCTCCTTTCGGCCTTGTTTTTTTAATAGACCTATATTGCCCTTTCCAATATGAGGCCCAAAAAACATTTGCCCTGTAACACAAACGTAAAACTATTCTTCAATCTTATCAGTATATTTATCTATCAAGCGACCCAGCTTCATTAAAACTATGGAAATGAATATTGCAACAGTCAATATTGAAACAGCCTCTATCAAATCTGGAATACTAAATTCCATACTAACCCCCGGTTATTAATAAGCATGTTTAGTAAAATTATGAACAACACTAATCGATTGTCAAGCAAAAAATTGTATTTTTCCAAAAAAAGTGGTTTTTTAAGAAAATTTAATACTGTTCCTTTATGTTCCATTTTAATTTCGTCTCTTTATATTTAAACTAAATGGAACAAACCCGTTTTTAACCCAAATTGTGCAGTAGAATACGTAGCGAGAGTTGAAAAACCCAAGCGAAAAGAAAAGTTGGAGCAATTTTGAACCGCAGGCATATTCATAAAGAGGAAACCCGTTTCACAGCAGGGCTTTAAAAAATAATCATCAACATCAGGCCCAAGCTGCCGTCAATCTATAAACAGGCGAATAAGACATGAATAATCTTAGGTCACTTCTAGTAGATCTTTCATTAAATAACATAGTATCATTTATACCCTGACCTCATCGAGTTTGTATTTTCATTTGAACACCACGGGTGCAGCATTGACCTCGTCAAGATATTTCTCAATCCTTGCCTTGAGCTCTGCTTTGGATGCCACCTTTAGAGAACGAAGGAATGCGCGAGTCATTTTGCTGAAGAAAATTTCGATAAGATTGAGCCATGATCCATGCTTAGGAGTATAGATAAATTCGAACCGGTTGGGTTTACCTTTCAGCCAACTCATGGTTTCTTTGGAAATATGACTGGCGTGATTGTCCAGGATGATTCGTACTTTCCAATCCGAAGGGTAGTAGGAGTCTGCCATGGCAAGAAATTCGATAAATTCTCTGCTCCGATAGCGCTCTTGCACTAGTCCCAAAACGTGTCCGTCATACAAATCAATGCCTGCAAGGAGTGAAAGGGTCCCGTGGCGCTTGTATTCGTAATCCCTTGCCCAGCCGGGGTACTTCCCTACCACCGGTGCCAGATCGGGAGAAATGGTTCCAATAGCCTGGATACCCGGTTTTTCATCATAGGAGAGAACCGTGTGATTTCCCTGCCCCTGATCGCTGCCCTCTCTTGCCTGTTGAACCTGTTTGTACACCACCAGCACTTGGGCCATTTTTTTCTCAAATTCCTTATCGCGCCGCTCAAGGTAATAGACGGTTTTATGGGCCTTGATGTCCGCTTCCGCAAGAATACTATGAAGCCCACTCTTTCCCATTCGAGCCAAAGAAGGATGGCCCTTGCCAATAGCATGTTCGCGGATATGCTTTGCCAACTGAGCAATCGTCCACCGCTTCGCAGCATACCCATACTCCGATGGCTTGGAGCAGGCCATATGAATGACCCATACTCTGTCTTCATCGGTAATCAAAGCAGGGCGTCCCGATCGCGGAAGATCCCGGAGGGCTGTCATGATGCCACCTGATAGAGCTTTATCAATACACCGCTCCACCAGAGGGCGATTCGTTTGTTCTTTTCGGGCAATGCTTGAAATATTCTCTCCTCGAGCGTATGCTAAGAGTATCCTTGCTCGTTTCACTTTGGAGTATGGCTCCGTTCTTGATGCAGCAATATGCTCCAATATGTTGATGTCCTTTTCCAGTAACACCAATGGGCTTCGCTTTCTCTTTAATGGCATATCTGGCTCCTTTCGTTTTTGCCAAGTATGCCACAAGGCAAAAGAAGAATGCAATATTAATTTATGAACAAACTACTAGTTTTTTCTGCTCAGCTTTACCATTGTGATGCCTTTTTGATCCCATAATCTTTTTCTTGCCTATTTTTCATCACTCCAGGAATATTTATCGAGAAAGCTGTTTCATCTAGCGAACAAATTTGTTTGTACATGGGTTTAACTGTAAAACCCAGCAGGAGATCAATATAATCCTGCCAGGATTGAGTTTTTTACGCCGAACATGTAGGCACCGACGCCGTCACATCAGTAGTTCTTTTTGCTCAAATGCAGACTTTCCCCCTGGAGTCAGTTCTGGTAAAACATGAAAACGCAGGCCCATTCATCCTCTACCAGCCGAACCAAGGCTCAAAAGCAGAGGGATCTGGTGCATCGTATAAGCCCAAAATCGGGGAATCGATTTCACCTTTTTCCACTAAATATCCGCACTTGTGCACATACATTCCTCCTTAGTACATTCTGAAGCTTAAATGGCTTCTCTGGCCTATAAGTTAGCCTGGACTATGAGATCTATTCCCATGATTAATAATTCTTCGAACTTGTCCATAACAATCACGCCCAAGGAAACCGGCAAGTTCTATATTCATAAGGCTGGACAGATTTCACCAAAATTCTCCCTGATTTATACGCAGATGATCTCAAAAAATTTCTCTGGTGGCTCCCGAATCTACTTGAAAATCTTCCCTGTTTCAGGTACAAATTTTTCCAATTTTATGGGTGTTTCTTCTTGCTAAAACATGGCCGACAGGAATGACTGCTATACAGAGGTGAGAGACTGGGGCTGGGTATGAACAGCAAATGAGAGGCGGGTGAATGAGTAATCTGGTGCTTCTCAGACACGGTGAGAGTATCTGGAATCAAGAGAACCGTTTCACGGGCTGGACGGATGTAGACCTGTCCGGGAAGGGGATTCAGGAGGTAAAAAAAGCCGGGCGTGTCTTGAAAAAGGAGGGATACTCCTTCGATATGGCCTTTACCTCAGTGCTCAAGAGGGCGATCCGCACCTTGTGGGTCGTCCAAGATGAGATGGAAAAAATTGATTAAAGTTCCACGGGCAGCCCATCGAATCCAGTTGCATCCGGACTTCACATTCCAGGATAACGCCCCTCATGCAGACTACCTGGTACTCCTGAGCAGAAGATATCTTTATGCCTCTCCTTATCTTCAGGCTGCTCCGGAAAGGACCCCCGCATAACAACCAAATGCACTTACTCATCCTGAAAAATCCCTTTCATTTCCTTCCTTTAGGTTGTCAATGAAGGTACAATATGGGCGGAAAGCTGCTACCGAAATGCGGCCAAAAATAAAAGGGGAATTAGTGGCTGAGACTAACTCCCCAAAAATATGATCTTAAACCCAGATTGTGCAGTAGTTGGCTACTTCACAATCTGGGTTTAAAAATGGTGCCGAAGGCGGGACTTGAACCCGCACGGGCATAACCCACTACCCCCTCAAGATAGCGTGTCTACCAGATTCCACCACTTCGGCACACAATTATCTATTTTCACCGGTTGGACCACCTTCATCTCCCGAGGGGCCTTCCTGATCCGAAGCCGGAATTGCCCTTTCCTGTTGCGCCTTTCCCTTTGCATCCATGATTGAAGCCTTATGGCTCCTGGTTGCCAAAAAGGCCAGTATAAGTGATGTTACCATAAATGCAACGGCTATTCCAGTAGTGACCTTATTCAAAAAAGGCGCAGCCCCTGTACTTCCAAATATTGTCTGGCTGCTTCCACCCCCGAATGCGGCACCAAGATCCGCGCCCTTGCCGGACTGGAGGAGTATTGACAATATCAAGGAAACGCAGATGATTATGTGCAGTATTATAAGAATCGTAACCATTAATCTTGACCCCTTAAATTTTCATTGTGTTATATAGCATATTAAAAAATATTTCAAATCCTAATTTTGGTGGAGAAGTAGAACAAGGCCAAAAAATATCTAATTACCTATGATTTATTCTTCATTTTTACTGGAATTCCGATATAAGGATTAAAAAAAAGTGAATTTTTTTCAAAAAAATCG
>CAZZPR010000013.1:0-51973 GCA_964655655.1 uncultured Desulfobacteraceae bacterium
GGCAGGCGAAGGATGCAGCGCAACGCAGAAGTTGGACTTTTTACGAAGCCATCATTATTTAGAGTGCGAAAGAAAAGAGACAATAGTTAGGGCAAAGACCAGAAGACCCAGACCCCCGTAAAGGGATGTGGCGAGAAAAGAGCCCTTAACCGTTTCGACTAAAAGGGTCCTGTTATAAAAATATCCCATATAAAGGACAAACAGAAACGATACGGCAAGCCCCAGTTGGATCCTCTTAAATAAAAGGCAAATGGTAATAGTAAACACGTAGGCTATTACCATATACAGGGGAATGCTCATCTCCAGCGATGTCAAAATACCTGTTTCCATACCTTTATTCCTTTTTTACTAAGGTTTTTATTCGAAGCAGCCCTTTGTCCAGTCCCTGAGAGGGTCTTTGTTTTTCCTTTTTCTCTCCTTCCTGGCCCTTTCCTTCCATCCCGTTTTCTTTTTAGACTTATTTCTCCTTTTAGCGTCCGGGTCCTTATCAGGCCTCAGTATGAAAGAGCCCGGCATTTTGTCCCTTTGCCCCGGCGCCTTATCCTTTTTTGCGGTCCGGCCCCCTGAAGGGTCTTCCTGCGGCAGAGGCGGTCCGTTTATGAAGCCCACCGGCACGCTATCCGCAAGATAAAGGTTTTCTCCAAAAGGATAGAAATCCACTCCGTTTTTCGTGGCCGGAAAGGTGCTTATTTCCAGTAAAACCGGTTTTTGATCCAGCCTGCGTCCCATTTTCATTGCGAGCTCTTTATCCTCGGTCATAACTACATATTCTCTTTTTGCAGGCATGAGCCCCTTTTTAAGAATGTGGGGGTAGGCCTTTCTTTTAACACCCTTGAAGAGTAAACCGGGAGGGTCCGGTTGGACCTGTTGCCTGTTTATAGGCCCGTATTCCCTCTCGATTGACCGGATCATGTTTCCGGAAATCTCAAACCTTTTTTCTCTGTCGTGGATTAAAACCTCTTTTATATGGGATTCCCGGACATACCCCATTTGAGGCTCTTCCTTAATTGCCTTCAGGAATTCCTTTACAGCTACATATCCCTCACTGTCCGGAAGGAGCCCGAATTCATCGGGCCTGTTGCCCAGCATGTAGCTCATAAGCCGGCCAAGGTTATCTATCCGTTTTTTGTACTTTTTGGACACTCTCCTATATGACTATCCTATCTTTTTTTTAAATTTGCCACCAAATATTAAAACCGGTATCCGCTATAATGTCAAATATTTAATCCATTTCCATTAAACCTGTTCACCTGATTTTTGCCTTTAATTATTTTCCCTTTTGGTTTATTATGCGTTGGGTATTTACAGAAAACTGGTAACGGAGAAGACCATGACAGGGGAAAAGGCCGGTCCGTTGCACCTCCTATTTTTTGAGAATCTTGGAAGATGCAGGGGGTTGAATCATTTTGTTTCAACCAGGTTGGGCGGGGTAAGCGGGCCTCCCTATGAATCTTTGAATCTTGGACTTCGTCTGGGCGATAACCGGGAAAGAGTTTTGGAGAACAGGAAAAGGCTGGCTTCTGGTTTGGGTGTCTCGCCCGGCGATTTTGTAATGCCCGGGCAGGTTCACTCGGGTGATGTAAAGGTTGTTTCAAGGGACATTTTGATATCCGGAAAAAAAGAGGGTTTCGCAGACACGGATGCCCTGGTAACCGGCCTACGAGGAATATGCATAATGATACTCGTTGCCGACTGCGTTCCCATACTGTTCTTTGACCCTGAAAAAAGGATTGTGGGCGCTGCCCATGCGGGCTGGCGGGGGACATTGAAGTCTGTAGCCCGGAATACGGTGCTGTGCATGAAAAACGTATTCGGCTGCTCGCCCCGGGACATTTTGGCAGGAATAGGTCCGTCCATTGGACCTTGCTGCTATGAGGTGGGGCCGGAAGTTATATCACAGGCGGAAAAGGCGTTTCCGGCTGCAAAGGGTTACGTGGTTAAAAAATCTGGAGACGGTACTGGATATTTTGACCTGTGGAATGCAAACATAAGCCAACTTCTGGAAGCAGGTGTGCCTATGGAGAATATTGAGCTTGCCGGAGAGTGTACATGTCATAACAGTAAAAAATTTTTTTCCCACAGGTGTCAAGGGGGCAGAACAGGGAGATTCGGCGCAGGCGTTTCGTTGGCTTAACCAGTGGTGAGACCTTTGCGTAAATCATATTGCTTAAAGATGGTGGTGCTTTTCTCCCAGTTCCGAGGCTCCCGCCAGTCACTTCAGAAAAGCACCACCTTTTTTGGATGACAAAAAATGTCATGTTTTGCAGGTCTCTTGCCTCAATAAAGGAATGGTAATGGCAATGCCTTAATAATTTTCATAGGTCAACCCCTGAACCAGGGACTCATCATAAAGCCTGGCTTCAATATCAACCCCGAAAAAGTCCCCGGCAGGTTTCATTATTTCGGAATTTTTTTCCCAGACCGTTTGTGCCGCCTCCAGAACCTCCTGTATGCCTTTTTTGGTCATTTTTCCCAGTGGACGGCGGCAGGGCCCGCCCGGCATGCCCAGTATCGCCATTAAGGTTTTTATAGGAAGGGGGTTCCTCGCCTTGCACAACACCTCTCCGTAAGGGGTTTCTTCGCGGGTTTTGACAGTAACGATTTCAAGTAGGGGCTTTAATGCGTTCATCAGGTTCTCCCCCTCCTGGTGATTACCCTCATTCAGAAGCCTGGTCATCTGCTGCAGCGCACCTGGTGCCACGTTGGAAATAACGGAGATAACACCGTTTGCATTGATGCCGGGATCTGTCATCATCGCGTAGGTCTTGTCATCGTCTCCTGAGAGGATGCTGAAATCCTCGCCGCAACATTCCCTTGTGCGTCTCATGTTTTCCAGATTCCCGGTGGCTTCTTTTACTGTGTTTATATTGGGGAACTGCCGGTTCAGCAAGGCCAGGTCTTCCGGGAGGAGCTGGGCCCCTGTGCGGCCGGGAATCACATAAGGGATTATTTGAATTTGGGGGAACTTCTCGGCCACGGGTGCCACATATTCCCTGCGGATTTCAAGCGAACTCGGCCCGTTGTAATAGGGGTCCACAAGGAGTGCCGCGTCCGCACCCGCTTGATTTGCCTGTTGCATGCTTTCCATGGTTTCGCTTGTATTATTGCTGCCCGTACCTGCGATGGACTGGCATTTTCCCATGCACATTTCAACCACGGTGCGTATTGCCATATTGTGCTCAGACCAATCCACAGTGGGGCTTTCACCTGTCGTGCCTACGGCAAGTATGCCGCTGATGCCGTTTTGGATCTGAAACTCCACCAATTTTTTAAGGCCCGGCATATCAATTTCCCGGCCTTTAAAGGGTGTGATAAGTGCCGTGTAACACCCGGTGAACATGGGGCACCTCCTTTTTTATTTGTATAGAAACAAAAAAAGCAGCCGGATTGCTCTCAGGCTGCCGAACCAGAGAGCGCTTCACGAATATCGCGACAGTCCTGCGGATATTCTCCGCAGGCCCAGCCCGTTCCGGCATTATACCGGCCCGAACTTCGGCGGTGCACCCTTTTGCCGCATGGAAATTAGCTTGTTCAATGCCCAAGGCTACTGATGAGCACCGCGCCTCAACTCTGGAAGACCTTCAGCATAAGATATGAAATAGCCACTGTCAACAGAAATCGCCCTCGAGGTCCCGGCGGGAACTTTTAAAAAAAATTTTATTAAAGGCTTTATTTGCATTGACACCTGGGTTCATATGGAGAAGATAAAAAAGTATAATGATATTAGGAGCGTTGTGATGAATGATTTACCTATTATAACTATCACCATGGGTGATCCTGCCGGAATAGGCCCTGAGGTAATACTCAAGGCCCTGCGGAAAAAGGAGATTCATCAGATAGGCAGACCTGTTGTTATCGGAGATACGGGCGTGCTCAAGAGGGCTGCCAAAAAAGAAGGGGCCTTTTTATTCCAGGAAATATCAGATCTCTCCGGGTTTTCGGAGAAACCAGGGTGCATCAATGTAATACCTGTTTCCCATCTTGAGGAGGATTCCGCTGTGCCGGGGCATCCGTGTATTGATGGGGGTAAGGCCATGGTTGATTATATATTCAAGGCGGTGGAGCTGGTTAATTCAGGCAGTGCCCGTGCGATGGCTACCTGCCCGATAAACAAAGAGCTTATGAAAGGGGCCGGATACTATTTTGACGGCCATACGGATCTCCTGGCCCATCTTACGGGTACGAAGGATTATGTAATGATGCTGGCAGGAGAAAGGCTCAGGGTAGCCCTGGTAACCATTCACTGTGCCTTAAGGGAAGTTCCGGGCAAGTTGAATACAGAGGGCGTATTAAATTCCATAAGGATAACCTGCCGTGCACTGGAGGGTGATTTTGAAATCCAAAGACCACGCCTGGCCGTCGCCGGATTAAATCCGCATGCTGGAGAGGCGGGTTTATTCGGGGACGAGGAAGAGAAAGTAATTGTTCCTGCAGTTGAAAAGGCCAAAAAGGAAGGTATTGCAGCGGAGGGCCCTTTTCCTCCGGACACATTGTTTTATTATGCCGCAAAAGGGAAATACGATGCGGTTGTGGCCATGTACCACGACCAGGGGTTGATCCCTCTTAAGCTCCTTCATTTTTCGGACGCGGTAAATATTACCCTTGGACTTCCCATAATAAGGACTTCCGTGGATCACGGCACGGCTTATGATATTGCTGGTAAAGGTATTGCGGACCCCTCCAGCCTGGTGGCTGCAATAAACATGGCTGCAAGGATGGCCTCCTCGAGAAAGAGGCGGGGGCCAAAATCAAATCCCTCAATAACCCGGTAAAGGTTCCCCCTTTAGCGAATATTTTTCAGGTAAAAACCAATAAACATTAATTCACCCGCAAAAACGGGCAAAGACCTGCCTGTTTCCGAGAGGCAATATCTCAAAAAGAAATACCACCAAAGCTGCCCGTGCCCGAAATATTCGGGCTTTAATCCCGGGATTAGCTAATCTTTGAAAAATCACCTTAAAGCCAGAATATGAGGGCAGATGCTTGGCTGCCAGTAGATATTGCCTTGAGGAAATGGGCGGGGCTTTGGAGAGGATGGGGGCCTATTACCAATTTGGATTCAAAATAATAAACAGGAAAACAAGAAAAGACTTGGACACTTATAGATGCTTGGGCTTCTTGGGAGATGGTTGAAAGCAGAAAAAGATTTTGATCCTTTCTTTCGGAATCCTTAGCCATTTTTAGTTTCAGGGTGTTTTTCGTTTTAAAAAGAGAAAGCCTAATTCTTCCTTTGTGCGATTTGAATCTGTGTTCAATTTTGGCTGCGAATTGCCCAAATAACTTACTCAAGGTGACATAAAAATATAAAAACACTTTCTCTGAACCGCTTTAACAGGTGTATATTGAAAAAGTAGCTAATATCAGTTATATGCAAAACGAGGATGTTTGACTATGGTGCGATTCCTGTATGAGCACAAAATTAAAAAAAAGCAGGCCAATATATGTCCGGCAGCATCGTAATCAGGGGAGCCAGGGAACATAACCTAAAAGGAATAGATGTAGAAATTCCTCGGAATAGATTCGTGGTAATCACCGGTGTTTCCGGATCCGGAAAATCAAGCCTTGCCTTTGACACGATCTACGCAGAAGGAAGAAGAAGGTATATAGAGTCCCTGTCCTCCTATGCAAGGCAATTTCTTGAACAGATGGACAAACCGGATGTAGTATCCGTTGAAGGCCTTTCACCTTCTATATCCATAGGCCAGAGGTCGGGGGGCAGGAATCCAAGGTCAACTGTGGGCACAATAACCGAGATTTACGACTACTTGAGGCTTCTGTACGCCAGGATTGGTCGTCCCTTTTGTCCCGATTGCGACATACAAATTTCACCACAATCGGTCCAGGATGCCGTGGACCGGGTTATGGGGTTGGACGACGGAGCCAGAATCCAGATATTATCCCCGGTTACCAAGGACGAAAAAAAGGGGCTCGAGGGACTTTTCGAGGATCTTAGAAAAAAGGGGTTCGTAAGAGTGCAGGTGGACGGGGAGACCGTGCTTCTGGACTCCGACATCAAACCGGATAATATGCAGGGAAACGACATGAGGGTGGTTATAGATAGATTGATAAAGGCGCCCGGAATAAAAGACCGGCTTACGGATTCCCTGGAGCTGGCATTCCGCCTGTCCCACGGCCTGGCGATAGTGGATGTGCTGGATGAAGGGGAATACCTTTTCAGCCGCAGGAATTCCTGCATGGCATGCGGATTCGGTTTTCAACCATTAACCCCTCGAATGTTTTCCTTTAACAGCCCGGTTGGCGCCTGTCCGGAATGCGGCGGACTGGGCACAGGCATGTATTTCGATCCTTCTCTGATAGTTCCGGATCCTAATCTTTCCTTAAGGCGGGGGGCGATTGCGCCGTGGAGGGAGGGGGACTTCGCATATCTTGAGCAGGTTATAATTTCGGTAGCCCGGCACTGCGGCGTTGACATTGATACCCCCTTTTGTGAATTGCCGGAGCATGTCCGGAATATATTTCTCTATGGTTCGGGGAAAGAAGAGATAGGATTCTGCCTTGAGACCGGCAAGGAAAAACATTCCTATAAAAGGCCATTTGAGGGTGTAATACCAAGCCTGAACCGGAGATACCATGAAATGGATTCCAGGGTTTCAAGGCAAGACATGGAGCGGTTTATGAATAAGAGGGCTTGCCCCGAATGTCTGGGGTCCAGGCTGAGGAGGGAAAGCCTGGCGGTGAAGGTAGGGGGGAGATCCATCTCCGAGGTTTCCGCCTTGTCCGTTGGCAGGGCAATTGAGTTCTTCGAGGGCCTGGATTTGAATGCAAAAGAAGAGGCGATTTCTGCGCAAATAAGAAAGGAAATCAGCGATAGGCTGAAATTTTTAAGCATGGTGGGTCTTGATTACGTATCTTTGGACAGGGCTGCACCCACTTTATCAGGGGGAGAGGATATGCGGACAAGACTGGCTACCCAGATAGGATCAGGTCTCTCGGGAGTGCTGTATGTGCTGGATGAGCCCAGCATAGGTCTGCACCAGAGGGACAACATCAAACTTTTACGTACCCTTGGACGTTTGAAGGATTTGGGTAACACAGTGCTGGTTGTAGAGCATGACCCGGAGACCATACTTTCAGCGGATTATATCATAGACATGGGGCCGGGTGCTGGCAGGATGGGTGGCGAGATAATATTTGCGGGGACCCCTAAGGACTTGGTCCGGCATAAGGACTCTCTGACTGGCCGGTATCTTTCCGGCATGCAGTCCATAACTGTTCCGGGGAGACGAAGGAAGGGAAATGGAAAATATATAGAAATAAAGGCCGCTAAGGAAAATAACCTCAAATCCATAGACGTATCCATTCCATTGGGCACTTTTAACTGCGTTACAGGGGTATCGGGCTCCGGAAAGAGCACCCTGGTAAATCAGACCCTTTATCCTTTGCTGGCTCGAAGAATGTATAGTTCAGGCGAAAGGGCGGACCGGATAAAGGAGTTAAGGGGTGCGGAAAACGTGGACAAGGTGATAAATATAGACCAGGGGCCCATAGGAAGGACACCAAGGTCCAATCCTGCTACCTATACCGGGGTGTTTAACCGGATCAGAGAGCTGTTTTCAAGATTGCCCGATTCCAGGGCAAGGGGATATGGCCCCGGTAGATTCAGCTTTAACGTGGAAGGAGGCAGATGCGAGGCCTGCAAGGGAGAAGGGATTATAAAGCTGGAGATGCATTTCCTGCCGGACGTTTACGTTACCTGTGACGTTTGCAGGGGCCTTAGATACAACAGAGATACCTTAGAGGCAGGGTACAAGGGCAAAAACATTGCAGAGGTCCTGGATATGACGGCACAGGAAGCAATGGACTTTTTTTCCAACATTCCCCGAATCCGGGAAGGGCTCCAGCCGCTTTTTGAAGCGGGCCTGGGATATGTAAAACTGGGTCAGCCTGCCACAACCCTTTCCGGTGGGGAGGCCCAGAGGGTTAAACTGGCAAGGGAGCTGGGCAAAAGGAATACCGGGAACACACTTTATCTCCTGGATGAGCCCACCACCGGGCTGCATTTTGCGGATATAAGCAAGCTTTTGAAGGTATTAAACGAGCTGGTAAACCTAGGAAATACCGTATTGGTAATTGAACACCACATGGACGTAATCAAATCCGCGGACTATATCATAGACCTGGGCCCCGAAGGCGGGGAAAGGGGCGGTTATGTGGTGGGTGCCGGCAGTCCGGAAGAGATTGCAGCCATCGAGGGGTCATATACGGGAAAATTTCTGAGAAGGCGATTGGATAAACCATGGGACATATAATAAGCATGAAGGATTTTTCTAAAAATAACAACCGGGCAGTGATATCTTACCCAGTCCTGGTAATGATTTGTTGCGAAAAGGTAAAGTATTGCAAATGGGCAATACGTAGAGAATCATATTCCGTAATTGTCAGATTATGGAAGAGGTGCTCTCGCAGTTCGGTGCTTGACAGGTAAACAGGGGTATAATATATTTTTCTGCGAATATTTGGGAATATGAACATCATCTATCATGATAATAGAGAGGGGGCATAAATTATGGCGGAGGCGAATAATATTCTTATAATAATAAATACCGGACCTGAAAGAAAATATAACCATTATGCAGCGTATACCTTTGCCTGGATTGCACGTAAATTTTATAATGTAAAGAAGGTAACCGTAATGTACGGTGCCTATGGGATAGGTATGACCAGGAAAGGAAGCCTAGCAAAGATTTCCATACCCCAAGATGTGAAAGAGGTAATTGCATCCGAATTTGACAGAACTGTTCTCAAGAAGGAGAATATGCCGGATAATTTAGAACAATTAGCAAGGTTTGAGAGGGATAAAATGGAGATTTCCATAGTTTCGTTGGGTACTTTTCATGTACTTGATGGATTTTCAAGGTCAATCGAGGATAGATCAAATATAGAGGATTTTATTGATCCGATTACCTTGTATGAGGCCTGTAACCTTGAGTTGAAGGCAGATAAAATCCTGTATTTTTGATCGTGAGAGTGATGATAAGAGATATCCTGCAACATTCCAATATTGCCATTGTGGGCGGGGGCAAGGTATGCAAGGCCATCCTGGAGATCCTGCTGGGGGAAAATTTTCGTGCAAAGGAGATCAATGTTGCATTTGTAGCGGATAAAAACGAGGAAGCCGAGGGTTTCTTGTACGCCAGGGAAAAAGGAATACCCGTTAGCACCCGGTACCGGGATTGTTATAAGATACAGGGGCTTGATTTAATCATAGAGTTGACAGGGGACAATCAGGTTCTCGACGAGATAAAGGCCACGAAACCGGAAAAGGTCCGCCTTATAGATCACTTTGAGGCCATGTCCGTATGGGATTTTCTCCAGATTGAAGATGAACGCTTAAAGATCAAGAAAGAACTGAATAGGTATATAGATGAGCCTGAAAAAATCGAGAGTGAGTTTGAGTTGTTCTCCCAGCAGCTTGCCGGGATAGTGGAGGAAAGGACCAGGCACCTTCAGAGCGTGGAGAGGGAAATTGTTGAGAGGGAAAGGGCGCTGTCTCAAATAATACAGGGAAATACCATACCCACCTTTGTGATAAACAAGGACCACATTGTAACCCACTGGAACAGGGCCTGCGAGAAGCTGACCGGGTATAAGGCAGAGGGAATCGTGGGAACGAACAAGCAATGGCTTCCTTTCAGAGGTGAGAAAAGACCTACTATGGCCGACGTTATCGTAGATGAAATGCCAGAGGAGGAGATAGAGAAGTACTATGGCCACAGCTGGAGGAAATCCGCACTAATTGAAGGCGCCTATGAGGCGGAGGAGTTCTTTTCCAGTGTAGGCGAGAAAGGAAAATGGCTTTTCTTTACTGCTGCGCCGATCAAGGATTCCGATGGGCAGCGGGTGGGCTCAATTGAAACCCTCTGGGATACTACAGATCGGAAGGAAGCACAGGAGGAGCTTCAGAAGGCCCATGATGAGTTGGAAACGCGGGTGGAGGAAAGAACGGCCGAGCTCAAGAGGCTAAACGAGGAGCTACGCAAATCCGAAGAGAAATACAAGTCCCTCTTTGACAGTGCTCCAAACCCCACTTTCATTATGGATGGGCGGGATCTCATGATCATTGATGTCAACACAACGGCAATTGAGTGTTACGGTCAATCAAAAGGGGAATTGACTAACATGGGTTTCCTGGACCTGTTATATGAGGAGGATAAGGAGCTCGAGGAAAGCCTGAGAAATCTCCCCTATCATCAATGCTGCTTTTATCCCAGGAGGAGGCATATAAGGAGGGGCGAAAACCCCTTTTACGTGAATATTGTTGCATGCCATGCAATTCATATGGGCAAGGATTGCATCATAGCGACGACCACTGATATAACTGAAAATGTGGAGAAAGAGTCGCAGCTCATACAGGCCAGTAAACTTGCAACCCTCGGAACTCTGGCCTCGGGTATGGCACACGAATTGACACAACCCTTAAACGTGATTCAGGTCGCCAGTGACTTTTTTTTAAAAAAGATAAACAGGGGAGAAGAGATCGGCCAGGAAAGTTTGCGAAACATAGCAGAGGAGATAGGTAGCCATGTGGATAGGGCCTCAAAGGTTATCAAGCATATGAGGGACTTTGCACGACAGTCCGATCTTACCAGGAAGAGGATAAACATAAACGAGCCCGTCCTGGATGTTTTTAAGGTTATGGGCCAGCAATTGAAGGTTCACCAGATAGAGGTTGAGCTCGAGCTAGATCCAAATAGGCTTTATATTATGGCGGATCACAATCGGCTGGAGCAGGTCTTTATCAATCTAATCACTAACGCCATGTATGCGATGGATGATAAGGGTTTGAGATGGCCACATAAGGAGTGGAGGAGATTGCTAAAGATAAGATCATCCTCCTGCGACGGCCAGGCAGTGGTAACAATATCCGATACAGGTAAAGGAATATCTAAGGAAATAATCGACAGGATATTTGAGCCCTTTTTTACCAACAGAGATGTCGGCCAGGGCACCGGACTCGGGATGAGCATCAGCTATCGAATTATAAGCGATTACGGTGGGACCATAGAGGTCGACAGCGAAGTGGATGTGGGCACCACTTTTACGTTGAAGTTTCCCCGGGTGGATTAGGGGTTGGAAGTTGGAGTTCATTAGCCGCCCTCATTGGGAGCGGCCAAAGGAATCCGTATAGATTGGGGATAATCAAGTAAACAATAACCAATGAAGTCTCAAAGATATGTCCGGACTTTTACTGATAGACGATGAGGCGGGGATCAGAAACCTATTGGCCCTGTCCCTTGAAAGCGATGGGTATGAAGTTTCCACTGCGGCAAATGGCGAGGAGGGTATTGAGATTTTTAAGAGTAAACGCCCCTCTATAGTGTTAACGGATTTAAAGATGCCAGGGCTTGACGGGATAGAGGTCTTGAAAAGGGTAAAGGAGCTGAACTCGGATACCGAGGTGATAGTAATTACAGGGCACGGGGATATGGATTTAGCAATAGAGGCCCTCAAGCTTGATGCATCGGATTTTCTGAATAAGCCGATAAAGGACGAGGCCCTTTCGGTGGCGTTGAAGAGGGCTGAGGAAAGGATAGCAATCAGGGGGAAGCTGAAGGCGTATACCGAAGACCTAGAAAACATGGTCCAGATTGCAAAAGAGGAAGTAAAAAGGAGATCTGAGTTCCAGGAAAAGCTTATTGCCTCCTCAAACGATGCCATTATTGCAACTGATGAGAAGGGTGACATCATTATCTATAATCAGGGTGCGGAAAGGATATTCGGATACCCCAGGATAGAGGTTATAAGAAAGAAGAAAATTGAGGAACTCTATCCGGAAGAGCTCGCAAAGAAGTTCAAGCTTGGATTAGAGGGAGGGGAGGTCAATCTCTCGGAGTGGAAAGAGGTTAATGTAGTGAACAAGCCCGGGGAAACGGTTCCCGCCAGATTTTCGGGGTCTATACTCCGGGAAGAGGATGAGGTAGTCGGGTGTGTGGGCTTTTTTCGGGACCTTCGGGAAATAAAGCGTTTACAGGGGGAATTGGTCAGATCTGAGAGGCTGGCTGCCACTGGGCAAACTGTAGCCGGGCTAGCACACTATATCAAAAACATACTGAACGGGCTTAAGGGTGGCACTTACGTGCTAAATGTTGCCCTTGACAAGAGTGATACAGATAAGATAAAAAGCGGCTGGGCGATGATAGAGAGAAATTTGGCCAGAATTACCGATCTCGTATTTGACCTACTTGCCTATTCAAAGGGGAGGGCACCCGAACCCGAGAACTGCCTTCCCAATGAAATAGTAAAGGATATATGCTCGCTCATGGAATCGAAGGCCAAGGATAATAATATTGAGATAGAAAGAGATCTTGATCCACGGATAGGCGAGGTTTACATTGATCCAAAGGCCCTGCATAGATCTCTGCTGAACCTTGTTGTCAATGCGATTGATGCTTGTGTTTTTGATCCTGCAACAGATAAGCAGCGCAAGGTAAAAGTAACCTCAGTAATGGAAGAGGACCATATAATTAGATTCGAGGTGTCAGACAACGGCATGGGAATAGATGAAGAGACTAAAGAAAAGCTATTTTCAGCCATGTTCAGCACCAAAGGTGAGAGGGGTACCGGATTGGGGTTATTGGTTACCGAGAAGATAGTGAAGGAGAACGGAGGGAAAATAGGAGTTGAGGCAGCACCCGGTAAGGGGGCTACGTTCAGGATTTACCTTCCCTATCAAGAGGCACGCGCCGTTTAATTGTACTAACAGGTTATCGTTTGTTTTACCTTTATTTTAACAGCAAAGGGAGGATACTCATGGCCAAGAAGGTGCTCAATGTTGAAGATGACCCTGATATAAGGACGTTTGTAACAACTGTGCTCGAAGAAAATGGTTATATCCCGATCATGGCAAATGATGGTGAAGAGGGGATGAGAAAGGTGAAAGAAGCTAAGCCTGATCTCATTATCCTTGATATCCTGATGCCCCGGGAGAGCGGGATCAAGATGTATCACGAAATCAAGAAAGATCCTTCCTTGATGAATATCCCTGTGGTTATGCTCTCTGGCGTCTCCAAACGAACATTTCTTAGATCCCAGGCTGCCTTGACAGAATTCGGTGATGAGCCTGTCCCCGAACCAGAGGCTTACCTGGAGAAACCGGTAGAAGCAGAGGATCTTGCCGAGATTTTGAGAAAGATTCTTGGCTAAGCGGGCTTTACAGGAAGTGAGGGAGATTATGAAAATTTCTACTATGCTCTTTGTTTCTGAATTTGACGAATTATGGTTCGATGCGTTGCAGTCATTGATGGGGCTGCGCAAGGCAGGCCTGAACCATGTTGTATTTCTCCATGTTATTTCCAGAGAGAAGGTGGCCATGAAGAGAGGTGCCGGTTATCTCAAGCAGGAGGAGAGAAAGTTGAGGGAGATAGCGGATATCCGGTTCATTGATTGGGCTGAGACGCTTTTTGAGGAAGGAATGGAGGTAGGTGCCCATATTGCCATCGGCAACGTGATACCCAAAATTCTCTCAGTTACCGAGATAGAAAATGTAGATTTCGTTGTTACTGCCAGAATGAAAAGGGGCCGGTTTGAGGAGCTTTTTTACGGTTCGGAAACCTCGGACCTCCTCAGGAGAACAAAAAGGCCCGTCTTGATATACAACTACCAATCCCAATCGGGAAAGGTGAATGAGAATCCCTTTGAGAGACTTCTCGTGGCTGTAGATTGGTCTGTGCCTTTCGGAAAGGTACTTGACTTTGTCCTTGCAGTTAAGCAAGCGGTAAGGCGGGTTGAGGTTATGCATGTTTTAAGCGAAAAGAAAATCGGCAAGTTATCCAAGATGGAGGCCCATAAATTAGAGCGGGCAAATAAAAGGAAGTTGGGCGAACTCTGTGAAACTCTTGAGAAGGAGAACCTGGATGTACGCCCCCACCTCTATATTGGCAATACGGAAGAGCAGATTCAAAGAGGCGCTGCCGAACACAGATGTACTATGTTAGTGCTCGGAACCAAACAGACTGCTGATTGGAAGGAGAAGTGGTCCGGAAGTATCTCCTGCTCCCTGGCGGAGAAATCGGAATTGCCTGTCCTGGTTGTCCCAGCCGGAGTTAAATAATACGTCCCATGGAGATAAAGAAACTACTATATGTAACACACCTTAAAGAACCTACCCCAGAACTACTTGATGGGTTTTTGATTATCAAAAAAATCGGACTCAAAGAGATAATTCTCGTCTGCGAGAGTATTCCACATGCTTTGGAAGATAGATTATCCGAGAATGGAATAAACCTTAAACTTGTTTCTACACCGGACCCGCTTGTTTCCGGGGTTTTGGATATAACCGAGAGGGAGAGCCCATCCCTTGTTGTTGCTCATTTTCCCAGGGAAAAGGGGAATTTTGTTGGAAGGCAGGTGGTAAAAAACTTGATTAAAAGGACAAAAGTTCCTCTGTTGATTACTTATGAAAACAGCGCGGGAACAGGTTCCTTTGCAGAGGGTTTATTTGACAGGCTCATTCTTGCCACCGACTGGTCCGATTCCGCTCGAAGGACCTGGCTCTATATTATCGGAATAAAGGATATTGTCGGGTCAGTGGATATCGTATATGTGCTGAATGAAAGGCCCACCATTGGCGAGATCCGTCAACTCAGAAAAAGGGTGGAGGGGGTCAGGAGGATCTGTTTAGAGGAAGAGATGGATGCTGAATCCCATATTTATGCCGGCAAAGTCGCCGAGGAGATCCTGCTCGCATCCAGGGATTACGGCTCCACCCTTATTGCAATGGGGCATAAGGCCAGGGGGCCCTTTAAGGAAATCTTCACCAAGACCACGTGCCATAAGATAGCTGAGGAATCCCCGCTGCCTGTTTTGATTATTCCTTGACTTAAAAGTTGGATTTGTATAAAAGTCCGACTATAAAAAATTCGACCCATTTTATCCAGTTAAGGGCTAGGGAATGGAAGTTACGATTTTGGTGCAAGCCACCGAGAAGGCCTTTGATATTATCGAGAAGGCAAGAGCGGAGGCCCGGGAGCTACTCTACAGCTCAGTAAAACTTACCAGTGAAGCGAAATCCTTAGAGGAGCGAAGGAAGGAGAAGCTTCTCCTCTCCGGCACCCAACAATCGAAGTTATTGCTAAGGAACTTTGTCCTCACCTTCCTTATTCTATTCGGGTTCTGGATTCTGCTCTCCGGTAGGTTCGACTATTTTCATCTTACCCTGGGACTAATTTGCTCAATCCTGGTCTCGTATCTGTCTCACGATCTATTATTTTTCAACATTAGGCTTGGAGATTTTCGAATCAGAGCCAAGAGGTTTTTTTCCGCTGCCCCGTGGTTTCTGGGGCAGATATTTTCCGCAAACCTTCATGTTGCATACCTGGCGCTTTCCCCAAAGATGCCCATTGATCCTCAAATAGTAAGCTTTAAAACCAAATTGGAAAGCGATGTATCCTGGGTGGCCCTGGCGAATTCCATTACCCTGACCCCGGGGACAGTTACCATGGATATAAGGGAGGGGGAATTTTTCGTGCACGCCCTGGATAAAAAGGTGGCCTATGACCTGAATACAGGAGAGATGGAGGACAGAATAGCACATGTTCTGATGGAGGCAGATCACGTGTATATTCAGGACGTGCTGGACATATCACGGGTATTCGGGAAGCTGAAATAGTCAAGTTTGATGGAGGCAGAGCAATAGAGAAATAGGAAATGACGAGGATTACCGACGATATTATCATAAGGACCGTAGCGAGGATTCTTATTCCTTTTATACAGTTATATGCCCTGTATGTTATCATGCATGGTCATCATAGCCCCGGAGGAGGGTTCCAGGGCGGTGTTATCCTGGGGGCGAGTTTTATACTCTATCTTATTACCCACGGTTTGGAACAGGCAAAAACCAGGATATCCGAGATTAAGGCGGGCATGTTCAGCTCCTTCGGACTGCTGATTTATTCGGGCATTGGATTGTTATGTGTTGTACTTGGCGGCAACTACTTGGATTACGGAAGATTATCCGTTATACTTAACGTAGTGTTGCCCAAAGCCAGATCTTTGGGGATACTGGGAGTGGAGATCGGGGTTGGAATAACCGTGATGACGGTTATGTTTTCAATCTTTTTTGATATTTCCACCGGGGGAGAACCTCCGGAGGATGTTGAGCGGGAAAGAGGGGAAAGATGAGCGATTTTTTCCTTTATCTGGGGATGGGGTTGTTTGTCCTGGTTTTGCTATGTCTTTACCGCGGAACATTTGGGCCGGGGGTGCTTAATAGAATCGCCGGCATCAGTGCAATCGGCACCAAGACACTGGTCATTTTATTGCTGATGGGCTTTATCTACGGCAGGGTGGAGATGTTCGTGGATATAAGCATGGTCTATGCATTGTTGAATTTTATCGGAACAGTCACCGCGGCCAAGTATTTGGAAATAAAGGGAGAGGTATAATGAGCATTAAATTTTTGGTGGCCGTTCCCTTTCTTCTGGGCGGTTTCTTTTTCTTTTTAGCCGCTACTGTGGGACTTTTACGGTTCCCTGATTTTTTCTGCCGCCTTCACGCAACCGGAAAAGGGGACACCCTGGCGGTGCTGTTGTCCTTGATAGGTCTCACTATTTATTCCGGGCTGACACTTACCGGTCTGAAGATAACCTTTATCGCGGTCTTCATGTTTCTCGCTCAACCCACATCGACTCATGCAATCTCAAGGGCAGCCTTGAGATGCGGGCTAGAGCCATGGACCAAAGAAAGGGATAAAGAAAGAAAATGATAGCCGCATTTGATCTCGTACTTCTGGTCTTCGTTTTAATATGCGCAATAGCCGCCATAACGGTAAGGGATTTGCTGAGCGCAGTTATCATACTCGGGGCCTACAGCTTTTTCATGTGCCTCTTGTGGGCGGAAATGGGAGCCGTTGATGTGGCCTTTACCGAGGCATCCGTAAGCGCCGGAATAGGTACGGTATTGTTTATTGCAGCGGTCAGCAGAACCAAGAGAAGGAGCAGGGATTGAAGGGTCTGGCATTTATCACAGTGTTAATGACGGCCATAATACTTCTTTACGGCGTTCAGGATATGCCCGATTGGGCGGATCCGGGATCACCGGCCAGCACGCATGTCTCACCCCGATATCTAAAGAATACCCTTAAGGAAACGGGCACACCCAATGCAGTAACCTCGGTACTCGCGGATTACAGGGGTTATGATACATTTGGGGAAACTACGGTAATCTTCACCGCCGGCATTTCCTGTGCGCTTATATTACGAAGAAGAAGGAGACAGGAAAACCGGAAAAAATTGGCCGCAAACCCAGTTAACTATAATACCCGGTGACCCCGAATTATGATCGATCTTGTCCTCAGCAAGTACAATTACTGGATATACATAATCCTGATGATGATAGGTTTCTACGCCATGATCGGCAAAAGGAACCTGGTAAAAAAGATCATCGGGATCAACATATTTCAGACGGCGATCATCCTTTTCTTTGTCTCCACCGCCGCCAAAAAAAGAGGGACATTGCCTATTTTAGAACATGCTCATGGAGAGGTATCCCATGCTGTGGAGGCCGCTAAATATATAAACCCGCTGCCACATGTGCTTATGCTTACCGCTATAGTTGTTATGGTCAGTACCTTGGGAGTGGCGCTGGCTATAGTTGTATCCATATACAGAAGATACAATACCTTGGAAGAAAACGAAATTTTAGAGCAACGACAATGTTCCAGCAATCCCCGGTCTTAGTAGTTGTTATACCCTTGATTTCCGCATTTGTTATCCTTCTCTTGGGTTGGTGGAAGAGGGGCCTTTGTTACCCAATCAGCATAATTGCGATTTTACTCTCCTTCCTCGCATCACTCGATACCTTATCCATGGTTATCAGCACCGGAACCATCCATTATTATCTCGGGGGCTGGGAGCCTCCCTGGGGCATTGAGTATGTTATTGACCATCTCAATGCCTTTGTTCTTGTGATTGTATCATTCATAAGTATGGCTGTGGCCGTTTCTTCCAAGGAGAATGTTGCGAAGGAACTGCCCGAGAAGACGGTCTATTTCTATTGCCTTTTTCTCCTTCAGGTTACGGGGTTTTTGGGAATAGTGGCAACCGGCGACATGTTCAATCTCTATGTATTCCTTGAGATCGCATCCCTCGCCGGATATGCCCTTATTTCCATAGGAGAGGATGGTGCCCCCTTTGCCAGTTTTAACTACCTGATTTTCGGGACTGTGGGCGCCTGCTTCTACCTGCTCGGTGTTGGCTACCTTTATATCACTACCGGATCCCTCAATATGTCCGACCTTTCTCAGATACTGCCCAGCCTGTACAATTCCAAGGTGGTGTTGGTGGCCTTTGCTTTTTTCATGGTGGGAATAAGCCTGAAGATGGCACTTTTTCCTCTTCATGTATGGCTACCCGATGCCTATACCTATGCCCCTTCCACTGTAAGTGCCCTCCTTGCCCCTCTGATGACCAAGGTTGGCGCATACGTGATGATAAGGATCATGTTTACGGTGTTCCAACCCAATTTCTCTATAGAATTAATCCCTGCAACCACCATTTTGGGATGGATGGCCGCCGGCGCAATACTGTTTGGTGCGATTCTGGCCCTGGCCCAGCATGATCTGAAAAGAATGCTCGCTTACATATTGGTGAGTGAAGTCGGCTACATTGCGATAGGAGTGGGTATGGCCAACAGGAATGGGCTTACGGGCGCGGTTCTCCATATACTCAACGATTCCTTTATGATGCTTGCCCTTTTTCTGGTGGTATGTGCCATTATGTATAGGTCCGGCAACAGGGAGATTACCCGGCTGAGGCATATGCACCGGAGGATGCCGTTTACAATGGGGGTACTTGTCGTAGCGGGCCTTTCGGTTATAGGGATTCCTCCAACCTGCGGTTTTTTCAGTAAATGGTACCTTATTCTTGGCGCGATAGAAGCAAGCCAGTGGATTTTCGTGGCCGTATTGCTGGTAAGCAGCCTCTTGAATGTCATCCTGTTTTTCAGGGTCATAGAGAATGCATACCTTGAGCCGGGTGAAGTGCATAATGATAAGGAAACGGAGCCGGCTATCATAACTCAGGAGGCACCCTTGAGCTTGCTCCTGCCGATACTCGCAGCAGGAATCGGGATACTGTCATTTGGTGTCCTGAGCGGAAAGATCGTGTCCGGGATTATTCAATACGCGATCCCCCAATTTTTTTAATGGTTTGATATGAGATTTTAAATGGAAGCAACAGTATCTATTAAACCACTTTTGGCTGTACTGGTAACCCTAGCAGGATCCCTTCTTATATTATTTACAGGGGAGAGAAACCGGAACCTGAGGGAATTCTGGACTATCCTTGTATCGGTGCTCAAGTTCGCTATTGTGATTTCCATGATCCCCTCTGTTCTCAATAATCGTTTACTGGAATATACCATTATTCAGCTTACCCCGGGGATATCCTTGGAGTTCAGGGTGGATCAGTTCGGCCTTTTTTTCGGCGTGCTTGCCTCGGCATTATGGATTGCAACCTCGGTTTATTCCATAGGCTATGTCAGGGGATTGAACGAGCATGCACAGACAAGGTATTTTTTCAACTTTGCACTATGCCTTTCCGCAACCATGGGTATTGCCTTTGCGGGTAATCTGCTGACTCTCTTCATCTTCTATGAAATCCTTACGGTGTCCACGTATCCCTTGGTAATCCACAAGGAGACAAATGATGCGATTATGGGGGGCAGGAAATATCTCGCATACACCCTCACGGCAGGCGTAGTCATTCTATTTGCAATTGTCTTTATCTATACTCTCACAGGGAGCCTTGATTTCAGGCCCGGCGGTTTCCTGCTGGGTCATGGTTCACCTGAGATCCTTGTATTTCTCTTTGCTCTCCTGATTCTCGGCTTCGGGGTCAAGGCCGCTCTTATGCCGCTGCATGAATGGCTTCCCACAGCCATGATAGCCCCAACCCCTGTGAGTGCCCTGCTGCACGCGGTGGCAGTGGTAAAGGCGGGGATCTTTGGATGTTTGAGGATCATACTTTATGTGTTCGGCCCCGAGCTTTTGCATGACCTTGATCTGTGGATCATACTGGCCTATTTTGCCTCCTTTACGGTGGTTGTCTCAGGCATGTATGCCCTCGCCCAGGATAATCTCAAAAGGAGGCTCGCCTTTTCTACCATTAATAACCTGTCAATAATCGTCATGGGGGCTGCTTTGCTTACCCCAAGTGCCATAACCGGAAGCATATTCCATATGGCCAGCCACGGTTTTATGAAAATCACACTATTTTTCGTGGCCGGGGCTATCTACGTAAAGACCCACAAGGAAAATGTAAGCCAACTCGACGGGCTGGGCAGGCAGATGCCCCTTACCATGGGCGCCTTTGCCATCGCCTCGATGGGTATCGCGGGAACTCCCCCTATTTGCGGATTTATCAGTAAGTGGTATCTGGCAATGGGGTCCCTTGAGGCCGGAGAGATCTTTTTCCTTTTCGTTTTGCTTATAAGCGCCCTGTTAGATGTAGCCTACTTTTTCCCCATAATCTATAATTCATTCTTCAAGAGCCCTAAAGAGGATGTCAACCCACATTTCGACGAGGCCCCTATGAAGATGGTGGTACCGTTAATGCTAACGGCCCTCATTTCGATTCTGCTGGGCATATTTCCGGATGCCTTTTTTAACTTCTTTAACATTGCCGCTATGGCAGCGGGGAAGATACTCGGTGGTGCATAAATGATAAAGATGGTAAAAAGTGCGCTCATTATCAGTATAGGCATTAGTGTTATTATTGGGCTGTTTTTCCGCCCCGAACATCCCCACTTTTGGTGGGAAAAGATACCTGCCTTTGATGCGATTTTCGGATTCTTGGGCTGTGTTCTGATTATACTTGGATCAAAGGCACTGGGCCATCATTGGCTCCAGAAGGGCGAGGACTACTATAATGATTGAGATTATTCCTCCGGCTTTTATATTTATCCTGGGGGCCCTTGTCATCCCCTTTCTCAGGGAGAGAAGGCTCCGGGGGGCATTTCAACTTCTAATACCTGTGGCAGCATTTATAGATCTCCTGTACATGCCGGAGGGTACCTACTGGATATATCACTTTCTTGGATATGAGCTCGTGTTGGGCAGGGTCGATAAGCTCAGCATGTGTTTTGGATACGTGTTCGTTATTATGGCCTTTCTGGGAATGGTATACGCCCTCCACGTGCGGGAAAGTGGGCAACATTCAGCAGCCTTCCTCTATATAGGGAGCACCCTGGGTGTAACCTTTGCCGGCGATCTTTTTACCCTGTTTGTCTTCTGGGAGATCATGGCCGTATCCTCGGTGTTTCTCATTTGGTATCAAAGGGATAAACCTGCTCTCGACGCCGGCTTCAGGTATATTATGGTTCATTTGTTTGGTGGTTGCGCTCTGCTCGCCGGGATTGTCATATATGTAGTAAACACGGGATCAACTCATTTTGGGCTGATAGAACACCAGGGGCTTGCATCAATGCTCATACTCCTGGGCTTTATTATTAATGCAGCTGTACCCCCCTTTCATGCGTGGCTGTCCGACGCTTATCCAGAGGCCACTGTCACCGGATCGGTCTTCTTGACCGCATTTACAACTAAAAGCGCCGTATACGTGCTTTTAAGGGCATTCCCGGGGACCGAACTGCTGGTCTGGCTCGGGGCTATTATGGCTGTTTACGGTGTAGTGTACGCTGTACTTGAAAACGATATCAGGAGGCTTCTTGCCTATCATATCATCAGCCAGGTGGGTTATATGATATGCGGGGTGGGGTTGGGCTCCGAGATGGCAATAAACGGCTCTACGGCCCATGCCTTCTGCCACATTTTATACAAGGCCCTTCTTTTCATGGGGGCTGGTGCGGTGATACATGTAACGGGCAGGAGAAAGCTCACCGAACTGCAGGGGAGAAACCTGTACAAGCAGATGCCTATTTGCCTGTCACTTTACATGATAGGTGGTTTTTCCATATCAGCCGTACCGTTGTTTAACGGATTCGTAAGTAAAACCATGGTCGTTGCCGCGGCAGGTGAGCTCCACAGGCCTGCGGTACACTTGCTGCTGCACCTGGCCTCCATAGGAACATTCCTTCATACGGGCCTCAAGCTGCCTTACGGTATCTGGTTCGGAAAAGTTTCCGAGGGGGAGAAGGCAGAAGAAATCGAGGCACGTGAGCCTCCCTTGAATATGCTGATAGCCATGGGAATGACTGCATTTTTGTGTATCTTCACGGGTGTCTATCCAAACGTGCTTTATGACATTCTTCCCCATCCCGTCCACTACCATCCTTATACCGGCTACCATGTAGTCGGGATGTTGCAGCTACTGCTGCTCACAGCCGCTGCGTTTTGGATTTACATCGATAAGCTGGGAGGCGAGGCTACTATAAGTCTTGACACGGATTGGCTTTACAGAAAACCCGGCCAGCTTCTCCTGTGGCTTTGCATTTATCCCTTGCAGAACCTGAGGTTTGGTGTGCAAAAGTCATTGAGCAGATTGGTTTCCGGCGTTACAGCCCTGAGCAGAAACCCCATCCTCCTGCCCGAGATAACAATGAGGTGCATTCAACTGAAACTCGCTAACGGATTTTACCATATTTTCGGAGTGTCGGAGAACAAACCGGAATCGCTAAGGAATTTGGAGACCAGAATAGACGAGTTGAAAAAAATGAGCTATGATGAAAATATCTACAGAAGACCGACAGGCCTTGGCGTTCTCATAGCTATTATTCTCCTGTTTTTCTATGGCTTAATCTATTATATTAAGAATCGTTAGGTATAGCCAAAAGAGCCGGATCGGTGAATGGCTCTTTTCATTCATAAGGATTGTCCCTGGACCATGGGCTGGTTGAGCTTCCATAGTAGACACTTTTCCCCCAGAGGGGGTGTTGCCATATGAAAAGGACACTTAGGAGGGCATTTTTTATAATAGTAGCCCTGTGTATCCCAGCGGGTTTCTTTACTGCACATGAGCACCCCGTCTTTTTCTGGCACCAAATTCCCCTAACCGATGTTGGGTTTGGATTCCTCGGCGCCTTACTCTTGATAATGGCCTCGCGGCTACTGGCTTCGCTTGTCCAAAGGAGAGAGGATTTTTATGATTAAGGCCGTTCCGCCAAGTTTCATATTTATCCTCGGGGCCATGCCCATTGTCTTATTGAAGGGAAAGGCTAAGCAACTTTACCTCCTGCTTATCCCAGTATGGGCCTTTTTGGATATTGTTAACCTGGAAAGGGGCCATAGCTGGGTATACCATTTTTTGGGCTATGAGCTGATTTTCTGCCAGGTAGATAAACTCAGTCTGGTAGTAGCATATATATTCGTTATTATAGGGATTTTGGCCATAATTTACTCCATGCACGTAGAAGAGTCGGGGCAACATGTGGCTACCTTTCTATATGTTGGAAGCTCTTTAGGGGTTGTATTTGCGGGGGATTTTTTCAGCCTTTTCGCCTTTTGGGAGATCATGGCAGTGTCCTCTGCATTCCTGATCTGGTATCAAAAGGAAAAGAGATCCCTTGATGCGGGGTTTCGGTACTTAATGATGCACATCACTGGCGGTTGCTTCCTCTTGGCGGGTATCATTATCCATACAGCCGACACGGGTTCTATTGCTATAACTCACATGGGCACCGGAATCGGCGATATATTCATACTTATAGGCGTCGGGCTCAACACGGCCTTCATTCCCATTCATACTTGGTTACCAGACGCATACCCTGAGGGGACTGTTACAGGGAGTGTGTTTCTGTCCGTGTACACTACCAAAACTGGTGTTTACGTATTGGCACGTTGCTTCGCGGGCATGCCATTTGTGGCGTATATGGGTGGCATAATGACCGTGTACGGCGTGCTGTTCGCCTTGCTTCAGAATGATGCGAGGAGGCTTCTCTCCTATCATATCGTAAGTCAGGTTGGATACATGGTGGCGGGAGTGGGTATAGGGAGTGAATTAGGTGTGAATGGAGGGATTGCCCATGTCTTCAATCACATATTGTACAAAGCATTGCTGTTTATGTGTGTGGGCTCGGTTCTCTATATGACGGGAAAAAGAAAGCTCACGGAAATGGGCGGCCTGGCAAAATACATGCCCGTTACGTGTATAGCATGTATTATCGCCTCGCTTTCCATTGCTGGGGCACCTGGGTTTAACGGCTATGTGAGCAAGGGGATGGTGATCAACTCGGCAGCCGAGGAACACATGCCCGTATTGGAGTTAATGATGACTCTCGCAGCGGTGGGGACATTTCTTTCTTTCGTCAAACTAACCTATTTTGCTTTCTTTGCGCCCAATAAAGGAGCCAGGGCCAGGGAGTCACCTCTTAATATGCGGCTCGCTATGCTTTTGACAGCGTTTCTATGCGTGTTTTTGGGTATTTACCCAAAGGTCCTTTTCCATTTATTGCCCTATCCAGATGTTCACTACCATCCCTACACCCCCTTTCACGTGGCAGGGACCATTCAGCTCTTTATATTGGCCGGGTTAGCCTTTCTGCTGGCCAAAGACACAGTTGCGCCCCACAGGGCAACTATCCTGGATTTTGACTACTTTTATCGAATGGGAGGAAGGGGCGTGGTATGGTTGTGCATGGTGCCGCTGAGCAATGTGAGGGCCAAGCTGCAGATATCCTCCTCCAGGATGGTAGACCTCCTCACTCGCATAGCAAAGAATCCCCTAATGATCATCGAGATACCAGTAGCATACGCATATCTCAGGATCACTCAGGGATTGCGATATATAGGAGGATATTCCTCCAGCGAGATGTATAACGAAAATATCTATAGAAGGCCTATAGGTGTTGGAGTACTTGTGGCCATTATAATACTATTCGCCATTGCTTTGGTCTATTTTATTATTTAGAGCATAAGTTCCGCTTCTTACCCCCCAGCATGTGTTTACAGGAAATAATATTTCCCGATATTACTGATATCGGCGTAAACTATAATACACATAGACAAAGTTCGAGAGCACCAGGGTTTGTCCAATTTCAATACTGAATTTAGGGGTTGACCTTTTACTCCGCTTGGGATATTTTTTAATAAAAGCGACTTTAATGAGGGCGGTACGTACTGCTTGGCATAAATTACCGGATTTTTCAATTCAAGTCTCGGAGATAAATTTCCGCAATGAAAATCGACTTTTCCATTTGCAGTGTCCCGGTCCCCCCTTTCCCGAGTGCTGTAGCCATTTCAAAACCTAATGGTAATATGGAAAAACATTCTCCACAATGCTCATTGAAGCGTTTTGGGACCTTAAGTTTTTGATCCCGATATTCCGTTATTACTCCTTTGACCTCTTTTCAGTTGGGAGGAGGACACGGAGGGTTTCGTATCCAAATAGATTCAGGAAAGGAGATCCATATATGGAGATCAAGAAGATGCTTTTTGTAACGGATTTCGAGGGATTGTGGTTTGATGCCTTACGCTCGCTCATGGGGCTTAGAAAGATAGGCCTCGATCATGTAGTGCTCTTGCATGTGATAGAGCGTAAGATAGGATACTACACCAGGGAGGAAAAAGAAAGGCTCAGGGCAATGGCTGAGGCCCGTTTTGTCGATTGGGCACAAAGCCTGTATGAAGAAGGTATGGAATGCGGATCGTACATCGTGGTGGGAGAGACGGTAAGTAAGATTCTCGAGGTTGTAGAAGAGGAAGCGGTAGACATCGTGGTAATCAACCGCCAGAAAAGAGGTAAGATGGAAAAGTTTTATATAGACTCTAAAACCCTGGAATTTCTTAGAAAATCTCCTGCCCCGGTGCTGGTACACAAGTACCAGTCTGAATCAGGCGGGGTGGATGAAAGGTTATTCGAGAGGCCGCTTCTGGCAATGGATTGGTCACCTGCTGCTACAAGGGCACTGGATTTCCTAGTCGGTCTTAAGGGTATAGTGAAAAAACTCCAGCTAGTCCAGGTGGTAACCGAAAAGGGAATAGAAGGCTTGGGCAAAAGGGGGCTTCAGAAGATGGAGAGGGATCACAGGAGAAAACTTTATGGCCTGTGTAATTCCCTCGGAGATAAAGGAATAGAGGCTGAGGCCCACCTCTATATCGGCGATGTAGCTCAGATTCAAAATGCGGCCAGGGAGTATGATGCTAGTATGATTGCCACAGGGACAACTCGTAAGAGTTCCTGGCAGGCTAGGTGGCTGAGGAGCGTCTCCCAAGAGCTGGCGGAGCTATCTGAGTTGCCCACCTTATTAGTTCCTTTATCCTAAAAGAAGGTAAAACCCTATATTATCGATCGCAAGGGGGATAAGATAAGAAATATCCTGCAACATTCCAATATTGCCATTGTGGGCGGGGGCAAGGTATGCAAGGCCATCCTGGAGATCCTGCTGGGGGAAAATTTTCGTGCAAAGGAGATCAATGTTGCATTTGTAGCGGATAAAAACGAGGAAGCCGAGGGTTTCTTGTACGCCAGGGAAAAAGGAATACCCGTTAGCACCCGGTACCGGGATTGTTATAAGATACAGGGGCTTGATTTAATCATAGAGTTGACAGGGGACAATCAGGTTCTCGACGAGATAAAGGCCACGAAACCGGAAAAGGTCCGCCTTATAGATCACTTTGAGGCCATGTCCGTATGGGATTTTCTCCAGATTGAAGATGAACGCTTAAAGATCAAGAAAGAACTGAATAGGTATATAGATGAGCCTGAAAAAATCGAGAGTGAGTTTGAGTTGTTCTCCCAGCAGCTTGCCGGGATAGTGGAGGAAAGGACCAGGCACCTTCAGAGCGTGGAGAGGGAAATTGTTGAGAGGGAAAGGGCGCTGTCTCAAATAATACAGGGAAATACCATACCCACCTTTGTGATAAACAAGGACCACATTGTAACCCACTGGAACAGGGCCTGCGAGAAGCTGACCGGGTATAAGGCAGAGGGAATCGTGGGAACGAACAAGCAATGGCTTCCTTTCAGAGGTGAGAAAAGACCTACTATGGCCGACGTTATCGTAGATGAAATGCCAGAGGAGGAGATAGAGAAGTACTATGGCCACAGCTGGAGGAAATCCGCACTAATTGAAGGCGCCTATGAGGCGGAGGAGTTCTTTTCCAGTGTAGGCGAGAAAGGAAAATGGCTTTTCTTTACTGCTGCGCCGATCAAGGATTCCGATGGGCAGCGGGTGGGCTCAATTGAAACCCTCTGGGACACTACCGAGCGGAGGGAGGCAAAGGAGGCGTTGCAGAGAGCCCACGATGAGTTGGAGCAGAAGACCGCGGAGCTCGAGCAGGCCAACATTGAACTCAAGAAGTTTGATGAGCTTAAGTCAAACTTTCTTGCAAACATGTCCCATGAGCTTAGGACGCCGCTCAATTCTATTATCGGCTATACGGATCTGCTCCTGGACAGGGTGGACGGGGAGATTAACGAGGAGCAGGAGAAAAGCATCACAAAGGTACATAGCAATGCCATAAATCTGCTCAATTTAATCAATGATATTTTGGACATATCCAGGATTGAGTCCGGCAGGATAGAGCTTAACCTCCTGGCGGTCAATGTAGAAGAGATTATACAGGAAACGGTCTCTGCTCTCGAACCATTGGTGGCCAGCAAAAAGTTAAAAATAAAAGCGGAATTTGAGAGGGATTTGCCTCCAGTATGCGCGGATCCTGATATGGTTCGGCGAGTGGTTACCAACTTACTTGATAACGCAATTAAATTCACTACTGAGGGAAGTATTACCATACACGCGAGGATCTCTGAAAGGGTTAACGAGACGGGCCTACCAACCAAGATGGTTGAGGTCTGCGTAACAGATACAGGCATCGGAATCAGGGAAGAGGACCTCGGTAAACTCTTCGGCAAGTTTAAAGCGCTTGATGCCCCAGCTACCAGCCAACACAAAGGGGTCGGCTTAGGGCTCAATATCTGCAAGGGACTGGTTGAGATGCAGGACGGAACAATCTGGGTGAGGAGCAAATACGGGGAGGGTAGCACGTTTTGTTTTACCTTGCCGGTAAAAACAGATGCTGTCAAAAGAACCGAGAAACTCGCTGGGGGGGGGTACCAGGAAGCTGTTGCGGAACGTGAAAGGGAAGGGAAGCCGGAAAGTGAGATAGATGTGCTGGTGGTGGATGATGAACCTGATCATGTTGAGTTCCTGAGCAAGCTTCTAAAGGAGGAGGGTTACCGTACTTCAAAGGCCTATGATGGGCAGGAGGCTATTGAATCAATTGCACGCTCCAAGCCGAATCTCATTATCCTGGATCTAATGATGCCCAAGGTCAGCGGATTTGAGGTGATTGAGCACCTTAAAAAGGGTGAGGACACCAGGGAGATTCCAGTAATAGTGATAACCGGCAAAGAGTTGACCAGAGAGCAGAGGGAAACCCTTAACGGGATGGTAGAGAAAATTGTAAAAAAAGGGTTTCTCGGAGGAGAGGATACCATAGAGGTGGTTAAAAGAACCCTCGGTAGGTCTGGGACTCGTTGATGAGCTGGTATTCAGGGAGGCTAAAGGAATGGACAGAGATTCATTGCCCAAAATCTTAGTGGTGGAGGATAATCGGGATAACCGGGAAATGGTGGTAAAGGCCTTGAGGTTTAATGGCTATAAGGTAATTGAGGCGGTTGACGGGGAAGAAAGTATAGAAAAGGCGAGAACAGAAAAGCCCGATTTGATTCTTCTTGATATATATCTGCCAAAAATAGACGGCTATGAGGTAACCAAGAGACTAAAGCGCGATAAAGACCTAAGGAATATTCCGGTAATCGCCCTGACAGCCCAGGCAATGAAAGGGCATAGGGAAGAGGCGTTAGCCGCGGGATGCGATGGCTACATTGCCAAACCGATTAATGTGCGGGAATTGCCCATGCAGATCCAGCACTTTCTGAAACCTACTCGATAATTTCTCTACGAAGGGTAAATGACTGACAAGCCCAACATATTGATAGTGGATGATGATGCGGATACCGTGGAGTTATTATTTAAGAGGTTACGTTCCGAGGGGTACGAGACTTCTGAGGCCTACGACGGGGAGCAAGCCCTTCAGCGAGTAGAAGAAGATCGGCCAGACTTAATAATACTCGATATAAAGATGCCAAAGATGGATGGTTATGAAGTATGCAGGAGACTGAAAGGTTCCGAGGAGACCAGCCTTATCCCTATCATTATGCTTACGGTGAAATCCAAGGTGCCCGATAAGGTGAGGGGGCTGGACATTGGGGCAGATGATTATATTCCCAAACCCTTTGACTACAGAGAACTGTCGCGGAGGGTAAGGTACTGGAGCACGGTCAAGGCGAAGGTGGAGGAACGGGTAAGGCGGATAAGGCGTCTCGAGCAGGAACTGATTGAGGCTGAGAGGCTGGCCGCCATCGGGCAAACCGTTGCGGGAATTGCCCATTATATCAAAAATATTTTATTCGGGCTCAAAGGAGGTCTCTATTTAGTCCACAAGGTTACTGAGGAGAGTGAGGAACAGGACCTTAGGACAGGATGGGAAATATTGGAGAGGAATATGGATAGGATGTCCGGCCTGGTTCTTGATCTACTGGATTATTCAAGGGAACGCGAGCCGGAATATGAGAGCTGTATACCCAATAAGATTGCCAATGAAGTCTGTGAGGGTTTAAGCCCGAAGGCTGGTGAGCACGGCATAAGCATTGTCAGGGATTTCGATCCCGCGCTGCGGGAATTATTTTTGGATCCCAAAGGTATTCGACGCTGTTTGCAGAACCTGGTCTCAAATGCCCTCGATGCCTGTATCTTTGACACCGACGAGGGAAAAGAATGGGCGGTAAAGGTGAGGACAATGCTCGAGAACGATTGGATGGTCGGATTTGAGGTTTCTGACAATGGGTGTGGTATGAATGAAGAGGTGAGAAGGAAGCTGTTTACCACCTTTTTTACCACCAAGGAGGGAAGAGGTACTGGTCTGGGTCTCCTGATTACCCAGAAGATAGTTCGGGAGAATGGGGGGACAATAAGGGTAGAATCACAGCCCGGAAAAGGGTCGACATTTACCTTCCGTCTGCCATACAGGGATATAGCCGCTCAGGGGGCACCGGAGGAGGGCTCTCAAGGATCAACCCCAATAGAGGGATAGAACAAGGAGTACACATCATGAAAAAGGTACTTATAGTTGATGATGATACCGATGTTACCAAGTTCGTATCAAGACTCGTGGAAAGAACCGGCTACGAGGCATTAGTAGCCAAAAATGGTGTGGAGGGCATAGCGAAGGTAAAGGAGGATAAACCGAATTTGATTATACTGGATGTCTTGATGCCGAAACAGAGCGGGATCAGAATGTATCGCGAATTGAAGACTGATGACTCTTTAAATGATATTCCGGTGATTGTGCTCTCAGCCATAGCCCCCCATAGCTTCTTTCGGTCTCAGCAGGTACTGGATGAATTTAGGGGTCAATCCGTACCCGAGCCCGAGGCCTATATAGAAAAGCCGGAAGAACCTGAGGAACTGGTGGAGTTGATAAAAAAGATTTTGGGATAGACCTCCACCAACTTATCCTTGATGATGGCAATTTCAAGCCCTCTACTCCCTTAATTAGCCTTAAGCTCGGCGGCGTTCCGCCAGTCGCTCAAGGAAAGGCATCATAACCTATATCTACTGGACTGCTGGGTTTTTCTTTTGCCTTGACTAAAATCCCCAATTGAATTACACGTATTCACTTGACATAAGTTGTGGTTCATTCTTTTGATAATCTTTAAAGGCGCTTTATTATCCATGGACGAGGAGAGCAGGCTTATAAAAGAGACAAAAGAGAAGGCCGTGGAATTAAGGGCTAAGGGCCTTAATCTTTACCCCTCCGGATTTCGAAGGGATATTACCATAGGAGAGGCGGTAGCCCGTTTCGGCGGACTGAGCCGGGAGGAACTGGAGAAAAAGGCGGAATCCTATTCTCTGGCAGGCAGGATCATGTCCGTAAGAGATTTCGGAAAGGCGGTTTTTATCCATGTAAAGGACGGCACTGGCCGGATCCAGGCTTACGTGCGCAAGGACAGAATCGGGGATGAATCCTTCAGGGTGTTTAAGTTGCTGGGTATAGGCGACCATGTGGGCATCAGAGGACGTCCTTTCAGAACCAGGACGGATGAATTGACCCTGATGGCCGAATCCGTAGAGCTTCTTTCAAAGGCCCAGAGGCCCATGCCTGAAAAATATCACGGACTGATGGATGTGGAGACAAGGTATCGTCAAAGGTATCTGGACTTGATAGCAAATGATGAGGTGGGGGAAACCTTTATTTTAAGGAGCAGGACCATCTCTTCCCTGAGGAAGTTCATGGATGGAAAAGGCTTTATGGAGGTTGAGACCCCCATGATGCAATCTATTCCGGGAGGCGCCACTGCCAGGCCTTTCAAGACCCATCATAACGCACTGGGAATGGATCTCTATCTCAGGGTAGCGCCGGAGCTTTATTTAAAGAGACTGGTAGTGGGGGGTATGGACAGGATATATGAATTGAACAGAAATTTCAGAAACGAGGGGATTTCAACCAATCATAATCCTGAGTTTACCATGCTGGAATTCTATGCAGCATACAACACATATGAGGATTTGATGAATTTAACCGAGGAATTATTTATGTATCTGCTGGACGGCATATCCGGAAGCCGAAGTCTAAATTACCAGGGTAACCTCATAGACTTCGACACCCCGTGGCCCAGGCTTTCAATGGCCGGCGCACTGAAGGATTTGGGTAATATACCGGAGGAAGCACTATCCGATGCCGTAGCTCTCAGGGAGATTGCAGGGTCTAAGGATATCGAGTTGGACGGGGAGAATACCAGAGGGGAGATAATGGTTAAACTCTTTGAGCATATTGTGGAGCCTCTATTGGTTCAGCCCACTTTTATTAAGGATTTCCCGGTAGAGGTGAGCCCCCTTTCCAGGAAAAAGGACGACCAACCGGATATTGCGGAAAGGTTTGAATTATTCATAGGAGGAAAGGAAATAGCAAACGGATTTTCCGAACTCAATGACCCGGATGACCAGAGGGAGAGATTTCTCAGGCAGGTTTCTTCAAAGGGTTCGGAAGATAAAGAGGGCCTTTTTATGGATCGGGATTATCTGAGGGCGCTGGAGTACGGGTTGCCCCCGACTGCCGGGGAAGGTATAGGGATAGACAGGTTGATAATGATTCTTACCGACTCACCATCCATAAGGGATGTTATTCTTTTTCCTCAAATGAGAGACAGATAATCGCATGTCTTTTGAAACATTTCTCTCCTTTAGATATTTAAAGGCAAAGAGGAAACAGGGCTTTATATCCATAATAACCTGGATTTCCATCCTCGGCATAATGATAGGTGTGATGGCACTGATAGTGGTGCTGGCGGTAATGAACGGGTTCAGGGAAGACCTGATGAAGAAGATACTCGGTGTAAACTCCCACCTGCTTGTCATGAGTTATGAGGACGGCATAAGGAACACTGAAGAGGTGATGGAAAAGTCCTTGAAAGTGGAGGGTGTAGAATTTGCCACCCCCTTTGTCTACAGCCAGGTCATGATCAAGAACGCCGGGAATATTTCCGGGGCTGTGCTCAGGGGGGTGGATCCGGACACAGTGGATAAGGTTATAAATATAAATTCCATGATAAAGGGGGAATCCGTAGATATATTAAGACATCAGGACTCAAAGGCAAAGGGGATCATCATAGGCACCCAGTTATCCAGGCAGATTGGTGCACTTCCGGGGGAAACCGTTACCCTGGTCTCCCCGATCGGCAAGCTGACACCCCTTGGCAGGGTCTCCAACGAACAGAGATTCAGGGTCAAGGCCCTGTTTGAGTCAGGGATGTATGAATACGACAGTTCCATGATTTATATGTGCCTGGCAGATGCAAGGGATTTTCTCTCCCTTGGGAAAGAGGTAACCGGCATTGAATTGAGGGTAAGGGATATAGAAAAAAGCGACAAAATAGGTGAGTCGGTCCGGGAAAGGCTTGGCTATCCTTACTGGACCAAGGACTGGAAGGCAATGAATAGAAGCCTTTTTTCCGCGCTGAAGCTGGAAAAGGTAACCATGTTTGTTATCCTGATCATGATAGTGCTGGTAGGGGCCTTGAACATAATCAGTTCCCTGGTGATGCTGGTTATGGAAAAGACCCGTGATATAGCCATACTGAGGACAATGGGGGCTTCCTCAAGGAGCATAATGTATATATTTATTTATCAGGGGTTATTTGTGGGTGTTATAGGCACTTTTCTGGGGCTTTTTTCCGGCTCTTTCCTTTGCCATCTCCTGGCGAAGTATAAATTTATCAAGCTGCCCCCGGATGTATATTACATAAATACCCTGCCGGTAAGGATGGAATGGCTTGATGTGGGGCTGATTGTTTCCATTTCAATAATTATATCCTTTCTTGCCACTATTTATCCGTCGTGGCAGGCCTCCAGGGTCAATCCGGTTGAGACATTGAGATATGAGTAGAAATGACAAGTTGCTTAATATAGAGGATGTGGTCAAGGACTTTGAAAACAATGGAAAGATTATACACGTGCTCAAGGGTGTAGACTTAGAGGTCCGGCAAGGAGAATATCTCGCCATAACCGGACCTTCCGGCGCGGGCAAGTCCACCCTGCTGAATATAATCGGCACTTTGGAGCCCCCTTCCAGGGGAAGTGTTTATTTTAAAGGGGATAATGTGTATCGGATGGATGAAACTCGCTTGAACAACATAAGGAACCGGGAGATAGGTTTTGTTTTCCAGCTTCATCATCTTTTGCCCGAGTTCAACGCCCTTGAAAATGTCATGATTCCCGGGCTTATATCCGGTTGCAGCAAGGAGAAGGCCTCTGAAATGGCTTCTTCCATCCTTTCTCAAATAGGATTGAGCCAAAGAATGAATCACAGGGTGGGAGAGCTTTCCGGGGGAGAGCAGCAGAGAGTTGCCATTGCAAGGGCACTGGTTATGGAGCCAAGCCTGATCCTCGCGGATGAGCCTACTGGAAATTTGGATAAGGCTACCGGCGAAGGCATTGTGGATTTATTGCTTAGCCTTAACAGGAGTAAGGACCTCACCCTGATTGTGGCTACCCATAACCTGGAGCTTGCAGGCAGGATGGGAGGCAATTTGTTGCTGATAGACGGAAAATTTAAACACACATCTGATGATTAGCGGTCAACCAATGATAAGCAATACCTTTCTTTTTTATCGTAACGTGTTGAAAATGGCCTTTTTTTTGACCCTTTTATTGATTATGGCTTTGCCGGTCCAGGGAAAGCTGTCAATGGAGGAAAGGATAGGCGTATTGCCGTTCAAGGTGCACATGAGAGAGCCGGCTGACCACCTTGTAACCGGGCTACAGAATACTTTGATCAGCAGGCTGAAAGGTCTGGGGGTTCAGGCCGTTGATCCGGCGGCGATCGAGAAAGCCGGATTGGCACGTGCTGTAGAAACGAATTTGAGTACCGCAAGGAAGATCGCTGGGGATATGAAACTGGATTGGATTTTTAAGGGGAGTCTTACCCAGATAGGAAAGAAGATAAGCCTTGATTTCACCCTGATACCGGTTTCTACGGAGAAAAAATCTTTTTCAACCTTTGTGATGGGCGAGGGAATGGATGAATTGGTCCGGACAGCGGAGAGGACGGCGGTAATCGTAAAAAATCGCCTGACCGGCATTGTGCAGATAGGCTTAATTGATATCCGGGGAAACCAGATTGTTGAGACCGATGCAATTATGAAGGTCATTCAGAGCAGTAGAGGGGACATATTTGACCCTTCCTTGCTCGATAAAGATTTAAGGTCTATCTATAGGATGGGATTTTTTGATGATGTCCAAGTAGACGTGGAAGAGGGCCCGGGCGGAAAGAAAGTAACTTTTAAGGTAAGCGAAAAGCCCTGGATCAGCAGGATAGAATTCCAGGGCAACAAAAAGGCCGACGACGACGAATTGATGGAACTTGCAGGTATAGATTTGTACTCTGTCCTTAACGAGGGCAAGGTAAAGGAGAGCATAGAAAGGTTAAAGGATTATTACCACAAAGAGGGATACTATAATGTGAAGATAACGGATCGGATAGAGGAGCTTCCCGCAAACAAGGTTGCGCTTGTCTGCATGATAAGGGAGGGAGAAAAGGTCTATATAGACGAAATACGATTTGAGGGTAATGCGAAATTCGACGATGATGACCTTAGAGACCTGATGGAGACCAGCGAGAAAGGGATTTTTTCATTTATAACAGACTCAGGTTTTCTGGATAGAAAAAAGCTGGAGAGCGATTTGGTAAAGGTTGCCTCCTTTTACCATAACCATGGATATATAAAGGCAAAGGTTGGGGAACCGGATATTTCCTATAAAAGGGGCAAGGGAATTATAATAGAAATAAAAGTGAATGAGGGCCCCCAATATGGGGTGCGAAAGGTGGACATCAAGGGCGACCTTATAAAAAACAAGGATGAACTATACGAAGAATTAAAGATCAAGGAGGAAGAGGTTTACAACAGAGAAGTAATCAGGTCGGATATCATGAGGCTAAGCGAGATTTATTCCGATGAGGGTTACGCATTTGTGGAAGTTGCCCCGGAGATCAAGGAGGATGACAAGGAATGTAAAGTAGATATTACCTATCACATCTCCAAGAACAACAAGGTCAGGTTTGAGAGGATTGCAATCACCGGAAATTACAAGACCAGGGATAAGGTTATCAGAAGGGAGTTGAAGGTTTACGAGGGGGGATATTTCAGTGGAAAAGAATTAAAGAAAAGCAGCAGGAGACTCCATCGTCTTGGGTTTTTCGAGGAGGTAAACTTTGATACCACAAGGGGCGGTACCTCCGATCAGATGGTTTTAGAGATAGATGTAAAGGAGAGGCAGACAGGAAGGTTTTCCATAGGGGCGGGGTACAGCTCTGTGGAGAACGCCATAGGGATGGTTGAGGTATCCCAGGACAACCTGTTCGGCCGGGGACAGTCCCTGAGCGCAAAGGCTTCGCTTAGTTCCAGGTCTCAGAGGTACATACTGGATTTTACGGAACCATGGCTTTTTGATAAACCTTTATCTATGAATGTGGAGATATATGACTGGGAATACGAATATGATGAATATACCAAGCACAGCAAGGGAGGGAGATTAGGATTCAGCTATCCTTTGGGGCCTGAATATACCAGGGGATCGGTGTCGTATTCCTACGAAGATGCAAAAGTTTCCGATATCAGGAAAGGCGCCTCCCGCCTGATAAGGGATATGGAGGGAAGAAATGTTACCAGCAGCCTTACCCTTGGAATCGAGAGAGACAGCCGGGAAAGAAGGTTCAATGCAAGGGAGGGGTCCGTCAATTCATTATATGTGGAATATGCAGGCGGATTTTTAGGGGGGGATAATTATTTTACAAAATACAGGGGCAAGTCCGCCTGGTTTTTCCCCCTGTTAAAGGAATCGTCGATTTCAGTGCAGGGCAGATGGGGTTATGTGCAAAAGAGGACGGGGGGGGAATTGCCTGTATATGAAAAGTTTACCCTGGGAGGCATTAATACGGTAAGGGGGTTCGACTATGGTCATATTTCACCCGTTGACCCGGATACGGGGGACAGGATCGGCGGAGAAAAGATGATGGTTTACAACACCGAATTCAAGTTTCCCTTGCTCAAGGAGCAGGGATTGGTTGGTGTTTTGTTCTATGATGCTGGAAATGTATTTGCCGATGATGAGAGTTATACATTCAGCGGCATCAGGCGGGGTGCCGGTGCAGGTATAAGGTGGTATTCACCCATAGGTCCACTGAGATTGGAGTGGGGGAAGAATCTGGATCCAAAACCCGGGGAGCCTTCCAGTAACTGGGAGTTTTCCATAGGTACGCCCTTTTAAAAGGCTCCCTTTGCCAGACACCGCGGCCGAAAAGGTGCTGGTCCGCACGCTAAGATACGTTAATGAAAGGAACGTTTCTTATCTTCGAGGCCGGTTGACTGGGGATAAAAAGTAATATAATATTCCACTGGCCCGTGGGCCGGAAGAAATGGCGCATAAGAGAATTTAATTCACATGGGGGTTTGTAATGAAGAAAGGGCTTTTGTATTTCGCTATAATTATTTTGACGTCAATGATCTCCGGAACATCATTTGGAGGGGACCCAAAGATTGGTGTGATTGATCTCCAAAGGTGCCTGGAGGAATCACAGGAAGGAAAAAAGGCATTCGAGGCCCTTAGAAAGAAGAAGGATGGACTTCAGAAACAATTGGATGAAAAACAGAAAGAGATTATGAAGCTTAAGGAAGAACTGGAGAAGCAGTCCATGATGCTGAGCATGGACGCACAAGAGGATAAAAAAAGGACCATAGAGAAAAAGGCAAGGGAGCTGGAATATTTATATCAGGATTTGAACAAGGAGATGGCCGAGGCAAAAGAGGAAGAAAAAGAGAAGATAATCGAGGAATTGAGCAAGATTGTTGAAGAGATAGGAAAGGAGCAGAATTATTTGATAATTCTGGAGAGAAGGGCAGGCGGAGTTGTTTATTGGACTGAGGCCGTGGATATTACGGAGACGGTTATCAAGGCCTATGATCAGATGAAAAAGCAGTCAAGGGAGTAGGTTGTTGGAATTAACCCTGAAGAACATAGGGGAAAAGACGGGCGGTACTGTCCTGGGCGATGACAAGGTAATAATAAGAGGTGTGAGCTCACTTTTGTCGGCCAAGGGTGGCGAGATAAGCTTTCTAGCGGATGCACGCCTGAAAAAACAGGCCGGGGAAACCGGGGCCTCTGCCCTTATTGTTGCAGAAAAAAATAATTTCTTTGAGGGACCCCAAATCATTGTTAGGGATCCCTATCTTGCATTTGCAAAGGTGGCACAAATTTTTGCCCCAAATGTTCCGCGTTTTACGGGCATAAGTGAGAGGGCCTTCATAGGAGAGGATGTACGGAGAGGGAAAGGTGTATCCATATATCCACATGTTTATGTGGGGCGCAAGGCAGTCATAGGTGATGAAGTGGTTCTGTTCCCGGGTGCATATATAGGGGAAAGAGCAGTTATAGGGGATCGAACCCTAGTATTCCCAAATGTATCCATAATGCAGGATTGCATAATAGGGAACGACGTGATTATCCATGCAGGCAGTGTAATAGGGAGCGACGGTTTTGGATTCGTAAGGGACGGGGAGGTAAACTTTAAGATACCTCAACTGGGTATCGTTGAAATAGAAGATCATGTGGAGATCGGGGCAAACAACAGCATAGACAGGGCCAGCCTGGGCAAGACCTGGATAAAGAGAGGCGTAAAGACAGATAATCTGGTTCAGATCGGGCATAATGTTGTGATAGGCGAAAACACGGTTATTGTCGCACAGGTGGGTATTTCAGGAAGCACGAAGCTGGGAAAAAATGTCATGGCAGGAGGGCAATCCGGCTTTGTAGATCACATAGAGGTGGGCGACGGTGTAAGGATCGCCGCAAGGTCGGGTGTGACAAAATCCATATCCGCTGGAGAGGTGGTTTCCGGCATGCCGATAATGCCCCATCGTCTTTGGTTGAAGACAAGCAGTCATGTAAAGCGGCTTCCCGAGTATTTTGAAAGAATCAAGGGCCTGGAGGAAAGGCTCAGGGGACTTGAGGAAAGACTTAAGTAAAAGGAGAATACATTATGGAGTTGCCCCTTACTTATAATGATATAATCAAGATTCTTCCGCACAGGCATCCGTTTCTTTTTGTAGACCGCATTACGGAGTTTGAATCCGGCAACAGGATAGTGGGTATCAAAAATGTAACCGTGAATGAGCCATTCTTTGAAGGCCATTTTCCGGGAAACCCCATCATGCCCGGTGTTCTGATTGTAGAGGCCATGGCCCAGGTTGGAGGAGTGCTTGCAAGATTGTCGGTGCCGGAGAGCATGGAAAAGGAGAACAATACCATATACTTCGGAGCCATTGACAAGGTAAAGTTCAGAAGACCTGTAATCCCGGGCGATCAGATTTTTTTCGAACTTTTCGCTATCAGAAAAGGGACCAGGGTATGGAAGATGAAGGGAAAGGCAATGGTGGATAAATCCTTGGCTGCAGAGGCTGAATTAGTAGCCACAATGGGGTGATAAAATGGGGGTAGAGATCCATCCAACCGCAACAGTCCTTCCCCGGGCGGAATTGGACACCGGGGTCAAGGTGGGTAAATATTCCGTTATAGGGGACAGGGTCAAAATAGGCAGCGATACCAGGGTGCATTCCCATGTAGTGATAGAGGGAAATATAGAGATAGGCAGGGGAAACCAGATATATCCATTTGTGTCTCTTGGTGCGCCTCCTCAGGACGTGAGGTATAAAGGCGAAGATACCAGGCTTGTTATTGGCGACGAAAATATTATCAGGGAATTTGTGACCATCAATCGTGCAACGGCAAAACAAGATCTGGTAACCAAGGTAGGGGACAGAAATTACATAATGGCCTACGCTCACATAGCTCATGATTGCATATTGGGAAATAACATCATAATGTCCAATGCAGCAACACTCGGCGGTCACATTGAGATAGGCGATTATGCCATTATTGGTGGGCTGGTGGCCATACACCAGTTTGTTAGAATAGGTACACGTGCCTTTATAGGGGGGAAATCCGCAATAGTTAAGGACATACCCCCTTTTATGATGGCCTCCGGGGACAGGGCCAAATTGTACGGATTAAATCAGGTCGGACTTAAGAGGGCCGGTTTTCCCCTTGAAAAGATCAAAAACCTTAAAAGGGCATATCAAATTATATGGAGAGACCATAGCCTGTTAAGTGATGCCCTTGAAAAGGTGAGGGCTGAGATACCCCCCTTTGAGGAATTGGATCTATTAATAGAATTTTTGACTAGCTCTCAGCGAGGCATTCTCCGGTAATTTAGAATCTTTTGCAGGCCGGCCAATCGAACCCTGAGCTTCCTCCCTGCTACTGTATTGGGCCTTACGGTCTTCATAGTCTAAATTAGAAAAATAAGAATTTTTTGAAAGAGCAAGGTGTTAAGTAAAAGGAATTGTTTTGAATACGGAAAAAAACATAGGTCTTATAGCAGGCGGGGGAAGTTTCCCCCTTATTGTGGCCGATTCTGCCAAAAAGAAAGGCCTGAGGGTGGTTGCAGTGGCTCATAGGGGTGAGACAATGCAGGAGCTGGATAATAATGTGGATGATATCACCTGGATAAGGCTGGGCCAATTCGGTCAACTTATAAAGACCTTCAGGAAAAAGGGCATAACCCGGGTATTGATGGCAGGGGGAATCACAAAGAAAAGGATGTTTGAAGATGTAAGACCTGATCCGAAAGGCCTCTCTGTTATGGGAAGGCTGATTTTTTTTCATGATGATGATATCCTTAAGGCGGTCGCGGAAGAGCTGGGGAAAGAAGGCATAACTGTGGTGAGTTCTACGGCTTTTTTGCCTGAGCTATTGGCACCCTACGGATGCCTTACCAGAAGGAAACCTAACAAGGAAGAGCGGACGGATATTGATTGCGGATGGAAGATAGCAAAGGAATTGGGCCGTCTGGATATAGGGCATTGCGTGGTGGTAAGAAACAAGACCATTCTGGCAGTGGAAGCCATAGAGGGTACCGACCGGACTATTTTAAGAGGCGGGGAGTTGGCCAGGGAGAATGCAGTGGTAGTAAAGATAAGCAAGCCGGATCAGGACCTCAGGTTTGACCTGCCTGCTGTGGGCGTCAAAACCATTGAGACTATGTTGAGTGTCAATGCATCCGCACTGGCTATAGAATCGGGCAAGACCCTGATATTTGAGAAGCAAGAAATGGTAAGGCTTGCGGACAGCAACGGTATAACCGTGGTTGCAGAGTAAGGTCGATTTTTGTTTGGGGTGGAAGAAATTTAACATGGATAAGATAAAAATGGGTGTGGTGGGAGTAGGATACCTGGGGGAACTGCATGCCCAGAAGTATGCCTCCATGGATGATGTATTGCTGGAAGGGGTGGCGGATTCGGATTTCAAAAGGGCAAAAGAGATTTCCCGGAGGTATGATACAAAGGCCTACGGGGATTACAGGGCCCTGCTTCCCCGTGTGGAGGGGTTGAGCCTTGCAGTGCCCACAGTTTATCACCATGAAATAGGAAAGGAGATACTTGCAAGGGGAATCCATGTTTTGATTGAAAAACCTATTGCCCTTCACTTGGAGGAGGCCGACAGCCTCATAGAAGAGGCGATAAAAGGGAAAACGGTTTTGCAGGTAGGGCATATAGAGCGGTTTAATCCGGCTGTGTTAAGCATGGAATCCATGGTATCAAATCCCATATTCATAGAAGCCCACAGGCTGAATTATTTTACAAACAGGGGCTTGGATATGGATGTGGTTTTGGACTTGATGATCCATGACCTGGATATTATCTTACATATGGTAGATTCGGATATAAGGGATATCGATGCGGCAGGAATGAGGGTGTTGAGCGATAAGATAGATATTGCCAATGCCAGGATTACTTTTGAAAATAAGACTGTGGCCAATCTCACAGCGAGCAGATTTTCCAATGAATCCGTAAGAACGATCAGGGTATTTCAGCCCGACAGCTATATTTCCGTGGATTACGGGGAAAGAAGGATAAGCCTGTCTAGAATCAAAAGGGAGAGAATGGATACAGCGGATCCCTCTCCGGTAACCCATAAGGAAGACGCATTCCCGGACAGCGACCCATTGGCGGATCAAATTCGTTCCTTTATGGAATCCATAAGAGGCAAAAAGGAACCCAGGGTACCCGGCACAGAGGGGAGAAAAGCCTTGGCTGTTGCTTTGTCGATCATTGACCGGATAAACAACGAAAGCCTGACATGAATATTGGATTTTCCTAAGAAACCTAAAACCAGCAAGCAAATTAGTGCTTTTGTCCGCAACTTCCCCCTTTCCCCAAAGGAGAACCTTTATGTGTTTCTCAAGGAACTCGGTCCTTACCTTTATTATTCCCTTTCCAGTTGATTTATTGGAGACAGGGACAGGACATGCCTATATAATTACAAAGTGCTTCAATTCAGAAGCGAGGTCAAGAAATTGCAATAAAAGTTGATTCAATTTATAAATATAAGGCATTAAGCGGGCTCACTGCTGAAAATAAGCGGTAGAATCTATGGCTGAGTTGAATCGGTTAAAAAGGATAATGATCGTGGCAGGGGAGGCGTCGGGTGATATTTACGGGGCTCAACTTATAGGTTCCCTGAAAAGTATGTCCCCCGGGATAGAATTCGTGGGTTTGGGCGGAACCGAAATGCAAAGGGCGGGTGCCAGGATTCTGTATCCCCTGGCAGGCATGTCCGTGGTGGGTGTTACGGAGGTAATACCCAGTATGAGGAATATCCTCCAGGCATTGAATGGATTAAAAAGGGAATTGAAGACCCATCCTCCGGACCTTCTTGTCCTTATTGACTATCCGGAATTCAACCTGAACCTGGCAAAAAGTGCATGCTCACTCGGAATCTCCGTGTTTTATTATATTCCTCCTCAGGTATGGGCCTGGAGACGGGGGAGGGTTAAAAAAATAAAAAAGAGGACGGACCGGGTGGCTGTCGTGCTTCCATTTGAGAAGCAGTTTTACAGCAGCCGCGGACTTGACGTTGAATATGTCGGCCATCCTATTATTGATACACAAGCACCTCAAAGGGAAGATAACGAGACAAGGAAAGATTTGGGTATAGGGCATTCAGAGAGTCCGATTGTATGTCTGCTTCCTGGCAGCAGGGCCAAGGAGGTTGACATGCATTTTCCTGTTATGGTAGATGCAGCAGGCATTATAGCTTCTCATTACCCGGATATTTGCTGCATAGTGCCACTGGCTTCTACGGTAAGTGAAGATTCATTAAAGCCCTATATAACCGGGGTAAAATTCCCTGTAAAACCGGTACGGGCACCTACAAGGGAACTTCTGAAGATATCTGACCTCGCCCTGGTGGCCTCAGGCACGGCTACCCTGGAAGCTGCGATGACTGTTACCCCTATGGTTATTATTTATAAGGTGTCTTTTGTCAGCTACCTCCTGGCAAAATTGATGGTAAGCACTCCTAATATAGGTTTGGTGAACCTTGTTGCGGGCAGGCAGATAGTGCCGGAACTTATTCAGGGCGATGCTGAGCCGTGGCGTTTGTCTCAGGAAGGACTGAAAATTTTAAAGAATAATGGATTGAGATCCGAAATGAGGGGACAACTCAGGATGGCAAAGGAAAAACTTGGGCCGGGTGGAGCCTCCGGCAAGGCTGCATCCCTGGCTATGGAAATGATAGGGTCATAGAAATGTCGGATACAATACTCATAGTAGATGATGAGCCGAGCATAATACAATCCTTGACCGGAATCCTTTCAGATGAGGGCTTTGAGGTGCTGACCGCGCAAGGGGGCACGAAGGCCCTAAATATAATGGAGGAGCATATCCCGGATATAGTATTGCTGGACATCTGGATGCCGGAAATGGATGGTATAGAGACACTGAAAAGGATAATGGAACTTTATCCCGGTATCCAGGTGATTATGATTTCGGGCCACGGCACCATAGAGACCGCTGTAAAGGCCACTAAATTAGGGGCATACGATTTTATCGAAAAACCCCTTTCCCTGGAAAAGGTACTCTTAACCATAAATAATGCTCTGAATTACAACAGGCTGGAGGTGGAGCTTGATATATTCAAGGAAAAGGAAAGGAAGAAGAACCGTATAACCGGAAACAGCAAGGCCATAACCGCGCTAAAGGAGCAGATAAAGGTGGTGGCGCCTACAGCTGCCTGGGTTCTTATAGAGGGTGAGAATGGCACCGGGAAGGAATTGGTGGCACATACAATTCACGGATTGAGCAAGAGGAGAAAAAGTCCCATGGTTGAGGTCAATTGTGCCGCTATACCGGAGGAACTTATCGAATCGGAGCTCTTCGGGCATGAAAGGGGTGCCTTTACAGGGGCTACTACAATGAAAAGAGGAAAATTTGACCAGGCAAATGGAGGAACATTGTTTTTGGACGAGATAGGGGACATGAGCCTCAAGGCGCAATCAAAGGTCCTCCGAATCCTGGAGGAACAGAGGTTTGAAAGGGTGGGGGGCAACAGAACAATCAAGGTGGACGTGCGGGTTATAGCTGCGACCAACAAAAATCTGGAAGAAGAGATATCCAAGGGAACATTTCGGGATGACCTCTACTACCGGCTTAACGTAATACCCATTAGAGTTCCCCCCCTGAGAGACAGGGTTGAGGACATATCGGAACTGGTGGAGGAGTTTTTGAATAAATTCTCTATTGACGCCAAGAAGCAGAGAAAATTTTTGAATTCAGAGGCCCTGAGGGTGTTAAAGAAATATCATTGGCCTGGAAATGTCAGGGAGCTTAAGAATCTGGTGGAAAGGGTGGTAATAATGTGCCCGGATAGGGAGATACGGCCCAAAGACATGCTGTCTTCCATTAATAGAATATCAAATACAGACGACAAATCAGAGACCTTTACACAGACGGATAATCTTAGGGAGGCCAGGGAAAGGTTCGAGAAATTTTTTATTTCCAGGAAATTGCAACAATTCGAGGGCAATATTTCCAAGACCGCCGAGGCTATTGGGATGGAGAGAAGCAATCTTCATAAAAAGATCAAGGCCTACGGTTTATAGCACTGCAAGCGGCCGGTAAGTCTTTTCTCCCCAATCCTTTCAAAGTTGATATCCCCTAAAAGATGGTGGTGCTTTGCTTCTGTTCCCGCCGGGGCGGAGGTCCTCTGGGCCGGAGTCCGGGTCTCCCGGGCTGGTCTTTTCACTGGTCGCTGGTCTCTGGTCGCTGGATACTGGATAATGTAAAAACAAAAAGAAGGTGTTTTTTGTAAAACCAGCATCCAGAAACAAGAAACCAGTATCCGGTAAGTCACTGAAAAGAACGGCGCCCTCCCGACAGTCACATCCGAAAAGCACCACCATCTTTTTCCGGGTTGGGGTTGTATATATATCGGTGCCTATTAGCAATTAGGATTTTAAGCAAAAAAACAGGAAAGCAGGAAAACAGTAACAATAATTACATTCTTACCTTTCCTGCCAAACCCTTCCCCAGCTCTCAAGATGGCTGATAACGGAAATTTTACGCATTAACCTTTTTGTCCAAAAAAGCAGTTAGATAATAAAAAATCGTATAATTTATTGCAATAACTTTACTTTCGGAAATTTTTAGCAACTGGGGAGCAGTTGAAATGGTCCGAGTGTTTTCAGCAGGTTACCTATAAACTGCCGGATTTAGGTTTATCCCATACTTTTTCATTTTATAATTCATTACCCGCCTGCTGATTCCGAGCATATCGGCAGCCTTTGCCTGGACATTATCCGAGTATTTAAGGGCCCTTGCGATTAATTTTTTTTCCAATTCTTCTGTGGCCTCTGTAAGCTTCAGGTTAAGAGGAATAATCTTGTCAAGATCGATCTTTTCCTCCTTTTTTTCCAGGATATAATCGGGCATATCCTGAATGGTTATATAGTTGTTTGAGCTCATCACCAGGGCTCTTTCAACAATATTTTCCAGTTCCCTGACGTTTCCGGGCCAATGGTATGCATAAAGGGGCTTCCAAACCTCGGGATCGAGCTTTATTTTCTGGTTTTCAGAAGGCTGAAATTTTTCAATGAAATGGGCCACCAAAAGTGGAACGTCCTCAATTCTGTCCTTTAAAGGCGGCACTTCAATCTGAACCACATTCAGGCGGTAAAAAAGATCCTCCCTGAATACCCCGTTTTCTACATCTTCCTTTAGATTATGGTTGGAGGCCGCTAGTATCCTTACGTCTATTTTAAGGGTTTTGGTGCCGCCGACCCTTTCGAATTCCATTTCCTGCAAAACCCTTAAAAGCTTCACTTGGAGTGCAGGGGGCATGTCTCCCACCTCATCTAGGAACAGGGTTCCTCCGTCAGCCAGCTCGAAACGGCCCTTTTTCATGTTCACCGCACCGGTGAAAGCCCCCTTTTCATGCCCGAAAAGTTCGCTTTCCAAAAGAGTTTCCGTTAAGGCACCGCAATTTATGGAAACAAAGGGTCTTCCCTTTCGGGGGCTGTTGTAATGTATGGCCTTTGCTATGAGTTCCTTGCCGGTGCCGGATGGACCGGAGATCATAACCGAGGCCCTGGAGGGCGCCACCTTGCCTATCAGGTCGTATATCTTGAGCATGGGTCTACTCTTGCCGATTATATTTCCATATTTATACTTATCCAGGAGGGCTTCATTGAGAAGGCGGTTTTCTTTTTTCAGCCTGTAGACTTCCAGGGCCTTTTTTATTGTTATCTTTAATTCATCATTTCTGAACGGTTTGGTGATATAATCATATGCCCTCTTTTTCATGGCCTCCACCGCCATCTCTATGGTTCCATAAGCGGTCATTATTATAACAGGCAGGTCGGGCTCCCTGTTTTTAGCCTCTTCAAGGAGTTCCATTCCATCCACTTCGGGCATCTTCATGTCCGTAATAATTAGGTCCAGCTCGTTTTCCCTGATTATATTAAAGGCCTTTTGAGGATTACTTTCTGTAATTATCTCGTAGCCTTCCGGAGCGAGAAGGGCCTCCAGAATAACGAGATAGTTTTTTTCGTCGTCTACTATCAATATGGTTTCCATAAACTCAATTCCTTAGGTTGTTTTTAGGGGAAGGGTGATGGATACCTTTGTTCCCACCCCTTTTTCACTTTTGATCCAAACAGAGCCCTTGTGTTCGTCCAGGATCTTTTTTACGATGGATAGCCCCAGTCCGCTTCCCTTTTCCTTGGTCGTGAAGAAAGGGCTGAATATCTTTTCGAAATTTTCCCTGCTGATGCCCTCTCCTGTGTCCTGGATTTCGACCCTGCAGTTTCCGTTCTTCTCTATTATGTTTACAGTAAGGATTCCCCCGTTTTTCATTGATTGTATTGCATTTATAAATACATTCAAGAATGCCCTGTAAAGCAGCTCAGGGTCCGCCTCTACAACGGTATTTTTCTTTTCTATGCTGCCGTTATTATATACCGCTATTTTGTTTTTATCCAATTCGGGCTTTAGAAAGGAGAGGTTTCTTTCAATAATTTCATCTACCAGGCAATCTTGAAACCTGGGTGCCCTGGGCCGTGCGAAGTCGAGAAAGTCTGTTACAATTCCGTTTAACCTCCCGGATTCCTCGATAATGATATTGGACAACCTTTTCTGGGTGTCATTGGAAGCGGAACTATCCGCCAGGAATTCCGCAGTACTTCTTATTATGCCCAGGGGGTTCTTAATCTCATGTGAAACAGCTGCCACCATCTCACCAAGCACAGCCAGACGTTCCGCCTGATTCAACTGATCTTGCAAACGTTTGCTTTCCTCTGCCCTTTTCTTAAGGATTCGCTCGGCCTTTCTCACTACAAGAAGAAGGGACAGGAAGATGAGGATCATAACCCCCAGGGACACTCCGAAAATCAAATATTTGAATCTCAGTATTGATTCGTATTCATTGGTAAGGTCCTGGGTTAATTCAAATACCCCCAATATACCTATGTGGGTGAACGGAGGCTCCGCCTTAAAAGGTGTAAAGGTTCTCAATTTTTTTTCCTTGGAGAAATCCGAAAACCAGGATCCAAAAAGGGAGGGCTCCCTGGAAATCAGGCCCGAGCTGTGCTTTCCTTGAAGGGCTGCCTTGTACCCTATGCCGCCTTTTCCGGTAAGGCCTATAAGGTCCTTATCAGTGCTATATGCAATTTGCCCCTTGCGAATATCATAAATATTAACGGTTTCAATATTAAAGGAATGTAAAGTGTTTTTTACGATCCTGCCCATAAGTTCGGATTGTTCTTTTTTTCTTAGGCTGATGGACTTTCCGTATATCTGGGTTACAGGTATAACAAAATAGTGGAATACTTGGTGGTTGAGATTTTTTGCTATAAGCAGGGCGTAATTCTCATATGTTTCCATCAACACCTTGGTGGCACGCTGTGAAATAACCGCTGAAAGCGCAAAGCTTGATATGATCAGTATGATAAAGCTGGTGTATGCGAAAAACTTGACCAACCTGAACTTGGCGGTCTCAGGTTGTATATTTTTTTTAGGGTTTTCCATACTATATTAAAATTTGTAACACTATTCCCCTTTTCAATCAATCCCTGCCCCCTTCAAGCTCGGATGCTTCTTGAATTCATCCTCTATCTTTTCCGTATCAATTGCGTTATAGAGTATAATATTCCTCAGGTGTAGATAACTATCCGGATCGGCACTGGTGAACCCGAATACCAGGGATCCACTGCCCTCTCTTATCGCCTGCCCACGAACCTTTATGGTTAATTCACTTGAGGTGCCTGAAAGGTTAAGGATCAATTCGCACTCACCTTTGGGAATGTTTTTACTGGGTGCCCTTACCCTTACTCCATTAAAGCTCAGGTCTTCAATCTCCAGGGTTAAGGGTTCAATTCCCTTGCATCTGACCTCCACCGTTTTCTTGAACTCAATCCTCGTGTGTTTCCTTTTTTCGATTTTACCGGACATCTTTAATGCCCTCCAAATAGTTAGAGATTGCCCTGTCATATTTCGATGTAAGGTCAAATACCTTCTTGGCCAGCTCGAATCTGGTCTCCAGGGTTGTGCCGCCGGATTTGGATATCTCATCCAATACTATTCGATAGTCCGAAGGCTCCACTATTACGGTGACATACCGGAAATTTTTTGCAGCAGATCTAAGCATGGAAGGCCCGCCTATATCAATGTTTTCAATTGCATCATCCAGGGTACATCCCTCCCTTGAAGTTGCCAGTTCGAATTGATACAGGTTGATCACTACCATGTCTATTTTCTTTATGCCGTGTTTATCCATCATTTTAACATCATTCGGGTTTTCCCTTCTTCCAAGTAGCCCTCCGTGAACCTTTGGATGGAGTGTCTTGACCCTTCCGTCCATCATCTCCGGGAAGCCGGTATATTCAGATATGTCCATCACCTTTACTCCGCCTTCCCTGATTGCCCGGGCGGTTCCCCCTGTAGAAAGGATTTCTACTCCTAAGTCGTCCAATGATTTTGAAAATTCTACTATGCCGCTTTTATCGGTTACACTAATAATGGCCGTGGATATTTTATTCATGTCTTTGTCCTCCTTGTAATAATGATTGAAGTGCGTTATAAATTGCTGGAAAGCCTAAAAATAAGGCGTTATTTTGTCAAGTTAAATAAAGCCTTGTTTTTTTGTAAACGATGGAAAGGTATATGTCTATATAAAAGGCGAGCTGAGATATGACGAAAATTTACTTGGTCAGACACGGACAAACCGAATGGAATAAAGATCTCACATTCAGGGGCAGAAAAGATGTTCCGTTAAACGAGCAGGGCCGTAAGGAGGCTTCGGCTATTGCCGAGACCCTTAAAGATAAAGGTATAAAAGCTATTTATACAAGCCCTCTCGCACGTTCCGTTGAGACTGCCGGGCCTTTGGCCGAACACCTTGAGCTCGAAATAATAACACTGCAGGGATTCATTGATCTAAACTTTGGCGATTGGGAGGGGTTGAGCTTTTCGGAGGTGCGTAAAAGATATAGCGACCAATATGAAGCCTGGGAAAACAGACCGGAATCCGTCAGGTTTCCCAGCGGGGAAACCCTTGATGAGGCCAGGGAAAGGGCCTTTTCGGCATTTAACAGTATAATCGATAAAAATCCGGAAAAAACCTTGCTTGCAATACCCCACAGGATCATAAACAAGCTTATTTTATGTGCGGTTTTGGGCCTCTCCAACTCCCATTTTTGGAAGATAAAACAGGACACAGGTTGCATCAACCTAATCGAGCATGGGGAGGGAGGTTTTGTCCTGTCTTTAATGAATGACACCTGTCATTTAAGGGGCCTGAAGGGCCGCTCCAGCCAACCGGATTTTTGAGCCATCCTTTGCCTGTCCGAGAAAACTGAAGCTTGGAGGCATGTCGTGTGGCCTGCGGCAAAGTAGTTCGACAAGTTGCCGGAGGATCTAAGGAGGTATATACTTAAAGAGCTCGAATACATAATTCAAGATGTTTAAGTGTATAAAAGAAAGTACTCGATTCCGGCGCGCCTGCGGGCAGCATAGGAGGAACATTTAATTTGTTATAATCGGGGATCAGAAAAAAGAGGTTGAAAATTTTCAAATTTTTGTTTTAATTAATAAAGTTATGGGTGTCTCCAAGAAAAGCAATTCATCATCATCCATTGGAATGATATCAATCCCGGGCTATAAGATCCGCAGCAAACTCCATCAGGGTTTACTGTGATGATGGAACGAGAAAGATTAATGAAAACAACGAGATATAGTATAGTTTATGTTGACAATCTCTATACCTTGTGGTAATTACCTTTTTAAGATTTTAACAGTAAAAGGGAGCGCCACAATGAGAATTCCTTTCAAAAAAGATCCTGTTTCGTTTAATCAAAGATCACTGTTTGCCACCGACATCTTTGATTTACTGCCGTCAGATCATCCATGCTATGTTTACGAGGACATATTTGAGCAACTTGAAACAGCAAGTGTTGAGGATAATTACAGTTTACTTGGCCAAAATGCCTATCATCCAAGGCTGATAACGGCCATCCTGATATATGCTTATAGCCAGGGGATTTTCAGTTCTCGTGAGATAGAGAAAAAATGTCATGAAGATCTTTCCTTTATGTTCATATCACATGGTAACTGTCCTAATTTCAGGGTACTGAGTGACTTCAGGAAAGACAACTATGAGTTTTTCAAGGAGTGTTTCAAGCAAAGCGCACTATTGGCAATGGAAGCTGGGCTGGCATCCCTTGGTCATGTAAGTTTGGATGGATCAAAGTTTAAGGCAAATACCTCGAAGCATAAGGCAATGAGCTACGGACGACTCAAGGCCAAGGAAAAGGAGTTGACTGAAGAGATTGAAGATCTCATAGGAAAAGCAGCCACATGTGATGAGGAAGAAGATGAAGCATACAAGGACAATACCGGGTATGAGATACCTGAAGAACTGAAAATCAAAGAGAAAAGACTGGCCAGGATCAAGGAAGCCAAGAAAGCATTAGAAAAAAGGGAGCAAGACCTGAATCCGGGCAAAAAGATAGATGATAAAAAGCAGATAAGTTTTGCAGACAAAGACGCTCGTATCATGGGAAAGAAAGGTGCCTTTGATTATTCCTGTAATGGCCAGATAAGTGTTGATGAAGACAATCAAATAATCGTGGGACAGCATTTGACTCAAAACGCAAACGACAAACAGGAAGTTGAGCCGGCATTAAAAGAAATTAAGGAAACAACGGGTGACCTTCCAGATAAGGTGAGTCTTGATAACGGCTACCTGTCAGGCGACAATCTTGAATCCTTTGATGGTAAGTGATATTGATGTTTATATAGCAACCGGCAAGAGAGGGAGCTCTCGTACAATAAGTACTGATGACAAGGGGCCATTACGCTGGAAAATGAATAAAAAAATGGAACAAGAATCTTCAAAAGAGATTTACAAAAAACGGAAGAAGATTGTTGAACCCGTCTTTGGTCAAATAAAGAACAATGGATTCCGAGGTTTTAGTTTACGAGGTTATGAAAAGGGGAGTGGGGAATTCTCGTTAGCTTGTACGGTTCACAACTTTAAAAAGATTGCAAAAGCCATATTAGGTGGGAAGGTATGCCGTAAGTCAGAGGGATTAGTCCCGGTGGTTGCCTAAGAGAGGCAACCGATACTATATTTTCGAGAAAAGATCGTGTTTTACAAAAGGTTTTCCTTTATTTTCCCAAAAAAGCTGCTTGCCCGTCTAACCGGCTCAATTCTAGGAGCCTATTTTTTTGTAACCGTGAATTGTCGGACAGGCTCCTAGGACCTCTAAGTATCAAGGATACCACCCAATTGCTCGCAGATACCCTCCATAGCGAGCGTAACTCGGTGAAATCCCTTGCAGAGTTAGTGGTCCGGAAGACCGGGGGTAACCCGTTCTTTTTGAAACAGTTCTTGGAAACATTGCATGAAAAGAGCCTGTTTGAATTCGATCTCCTTAAGGGATACTGGCAGTGGGAAATTGGGGAGATAAAAAAAAGCGAGATTACGGATAACGTGGGCGATCTTATGGCGATGAAGATCCGGAAATTGTCCGCCAAAATACAAAACATTCTAAAACTAGTGTCATGTCAATCATCAATTGACGGATAAAGTCGGGACAATTTAATACGGG
>CAZZPR010000014.1:0-50928 GCA_964655655.1 uncultured Desulfobacteraceae bacterium
CGCACTTAAGCTAAAAAAGAATAAAACCCTCTGTGTTCTCTGCGGCTCTGCGGTGCAGGTTTAACCAACCTCAAGCATCCAGATACCAGTATCCAGGAACCAGCATCAATCATCCCTCACACATAATCATAGGTGGTGTTCCGGTACTTTTCCGATTCCCAGTTCCAATCCAGGCTTTCGAATTTTTCTATCAATTCGTTTATTCCCTGGGACACGGAATAACGGGCCTTCCAACCTATTATGTTTTTCAGTTTCTGACAGTTGATGCGGTAGTCCCTCCTGTCCGTATCCTCGCCCTCCAGAAATTTTATCTTTGTATCGGGCAGTCTGGACTTTACTGTCTCCGCTATTTCCCTGACCGTTTTATTGTTTGTTTCCTCTCCCACGTGAAACACCTTGCCCTCCCTCATGAAACGCGGTGCCTCCAGGGTATCTACAAAGGCGGTGGCTATGTCCATTACATGGATAAGGGACCGGTACTGGGAGCCGTCTCCGTAAATGGTAAGCTCCCCGTTTTTCCATGCCTTGTAGGCAAAAAGGTTGGTTACCAGGTCCAGCCTCGGCCTGGGGGACCACCCGAAAACCGTTGTAAGCCTCAGTATTGTGGGATGAAAGTGGGGAACCTCCCTCCCCCTGTCCATTATTATTTGCTCCGATCTATACTTGGCATGGGCATATGAGGAAAGTGGGTTTATGGGGGTGTCCTCTGTCACCTCTTCATAGAGACCCTTTACATTTCCGTATACAGAGCACGAGGAGGAAAAGATAAAATCCCTTACAAGGTCCATCTCCGGATCCGTGCAACAGTTTATAAGGGTCCTTGTGCTTTCCACGTTTATGGAAAAATGCGCCTTGGGGTTTTTGTTGCACGCGGGTGCCCCTACAATGCCGGCCAGGTGAATTATCGCATCGATTCCCTCAAGGGCATAGATAACATCCCTGGAATTCCTGCAATCTCCTTCTATCAGCTCCACCCTGTCCAGGTAAGGCTCCAAAGGTTCCTTGCCCCAGTAAAAGGTATCAAAAACCACCGGCTCGTGACCCCTGTCTAACAATTCCCCTACAATGCAAGAACCAATATAACCCGCACCACCTGTTATTAAAACTCTCATATCAAAACCTCAACTTTTTGAATTTTTTAAAAATTAAAAAAATACTAAAACATTATACACTTATAAAAATTTAGCCATGGGCCAAATACATGTCTGTGTTTATTATTCTATTACACCGTTTTCTTCCAAATATTCACAAAGGCTGGATGCCGCCAATCTATGGCCTTTTTTGTTCCAGTGGCCCCCTTCTGTCTCGAAAAATGGACCTTTTCCTTGTTTATAAGACTCTGCAAAAACAGGTGTCAGGTCCAAAATTTTAATGCCCTTCTGGTTACAAAATTGAATAAGGTCGCGATGCACCTTGAAAAAATCATATCTCAAGAAACTGGATTTTTCTATTGACCTTTTGTGATATGATTCATCAACCTGAATTTTTTCCGGAATCAATATTAAAACAAACTCCGCATTGTTCTTTTCAGCCAACCTTTTTACCTCAAGTATGAGACGAAAGCTAATCTCCTCCGCACCCTGCTTTATTCTCTCAATCTTTCTCAACCTTGCTTCTTCTTCCTTATTTGCATGAACCTTGCCAATTACGTAAGGTGAAAAGATGGTTAATTTTTTATATCTATTAGAATCATTCCAAGGCGTACCTATCATATTCCACAATATCAACCCCTGCAAAAATCCCTTTTTTCTTTTTAGATCTTTTTCCAGATTTTCTTTCCCCTTTTTTATCGTAAACTTAAGCAGTTCATAATTGGGCTTGGTTAGTATAAAATTTCCATTTTTTTCGGACATATTAAAATAGGGGCGTACGTGGCGAGGGGGAATATGCCTTATCCCGTGTTTGGCAACCTCCAGAATCAAGGAATTATTTCGTATATCATTGCAAAGAAAGGTTAATAAAACCAGATCCGGTTGGTATTTGAGCCCTTCTTTTTTCAAGTAAAGAAATTCCTGAACAGTGCCATAGGAGTCAACTCCCATATTTATAATCTCTACCTCTTTCTCTCTTAATCTTTGCTGAATCAACCTGTGGAAAGAGGACTCGAGGCCAACGTTAAAACCCTCAACAAAAGAATCACCAAGAACTAAAATGCGATATCTATCCTCAGGATCGGCATACCGGTGCTCCAGGTCCCTGAGACCCTTGGAGTTTGTGGATACAACATGAATTCCCTCGTCACCTTCAAGGGCAATCATTTTCTTATCAGGGATATGCACCCATCCCAACAATGGATCCGCCTGCCAGAACTGCAACGGCTGACTGTATTCCGGAGGAATAATAAGGCTATCACAATAGTAGATACGGAGAGAGACCTCGATAAGAGCAATTATAATCAGCAGAATAAAAAAACCGGCGATGCTTTTCTTAAATAGTCTCATTGGAGGACAATATTAATTAATCCGGATTGTTTGCTAAGCTATGAGAGAAAAACCAATGGAGCTTTCAATGCCATCGATCTACAACATTCAGGATAAAACATTATGTGCAGGGGCGTAGCTCCCTGTAATTTTAAAATAATGTATAAATTAGAGGAGCAAGTGCAGAACTTTGGATAAAGAAAAAAACAATTCCTATGACCATCAATATTACAATGGAGGGGATTATCAACCAGTGGCGTTTATTTAAAAAGAATGCAAGTACATAAAAAAGGGTTAAATTAAAATTCCGTTTCTTTTGCCCTGATAATTTAATATCAAATTTCTGCTCCTGCAAAGGCTTATCCCGCCATATAATATTGTTTGAATCCACGTCTTTTCCGTTCCAATCGTAAAAAGTGGTTACGGATTTTCGATGCCTGATTAATGCTCCAAACGGGGAGATTACAACAAAATAAATTATACTAATCAATAAAGCAAAAATTAAACTTCCCACCCTCTGGGTTAATAAACTAAAAGCCTTATAGGGGGCCTCCAGGATAGCCGGGCAGACTACTGCCAAGGGGGCCAATAGGATACCTGCGGAAATCATAGCCTGCCACAAGATATCAAAGCGACTAAGGGAAAGATAATAATTCCAGCTGCCTAAAAAGATAAAGATCCCACCCAAGACAATGAAAAGGCATGAATAATTTTTCAGAGCCTGCTTTCTTTTTTTTTGATTATGTTTTTCCAGGTAATTCATATCATTAAAAATCAAACCAACAAGTGTGCCATTTTTTCTTAACTCTTCAGGGGCGGTTTTTGTTTTGCCCTTTCCATAAATCTATTCCCTAACACCAGACAGTCCATTTTTGTAGCCATAAAACACCTGTATGCATCCCCAATCGTGTTCACGATAGGCTCGCCTCGGACATTGAATGAAGTATTAATCATAACGGAACAACTGGTTTTGTCCTTGAACTTCTTTAAAACAGACCATATAAAGGGATTTCTTTCCCTGTCCACGGTTTGAATGCGTGCTGAAAAATCCACGTGGGTGACTGCAGGTATTTCTGAACGATCCTGTTTCAATAGTTCAAGCCCAAACATATTTTTATCCTCAACTGGTCTTCTTATAGAATCCTTCACAGGGTAAACCGTTAACATATACGGACTATCCTGGGCCATCTCGAAGTATTTACCGGCGTCTTCTTCCAATACCATCGGGGCAAATGGCCGAAAAGATTCTCTGGATTTAATCTTCATATTCATATGAGACTGCATTTGGGGCAAACGTGCGTCTCCAAGTATAGATCTTGCACCCAGTGCACGAGGCCCCCATTCCGATCTGCCGCGAGCAACCCCGACTACCTTTCCTGAGCTAACTGCCTCGGCAATCCTTTCAGGGAGTAAATCTTCATCAAGGAGCTCCCAAATCGCACCCATTTCTTTTAACAGCCTGTCATCCCTCTCGGATGTCAGGGAAATTTCCTCCCCGAGAAAACTTCCCTGCATTGCATCAGGAAATACCGGTTTCCGAGGTTTGCCCAATGCCTGATACCATAGCCAAAATGCTGCACCCAGGGCCCCTCCGGCATCTCCTGCCGCAGGCTGAACCCAAATTTTTTTGAATGGTCCGTACCGTGACAACAAGCCATTCGCAACGCAATTAAGGCCCACACCACCAGCTATAACTAAATTATCCAACCCGGTGATACGATGCACATGCCTGCCCATAGCCAATACATGCTCATTTATCACCTTTTGAATGCTCGATGCTATATCCATGTGAAACTGGGTTATTTCGGACTCAGGTTCCCGCGGAGGTTGACCGAAAAGATTGCAAAATCGATCATTTATCATGGTGAGGCCCTTTGTATAATTAAAATATTTCTGATTGATTGCAAAGGAGCCTCCTTCCCCGGTTTTAATGAGTTTTTCTTTTATTAGATCATAGTATAAGGGTTTTCCGTAGGGGGCCAAGCCCATCAATTTATACTCACCCCTGTTAATTTTGAAACCTGTGTAATAGGTAAACGCGGAATATAATAATCCCAGTGAATTAGGAAATTTTATGTGTTTCATTAAATTAATCTTGTTTCCCTTTCCTACTCCATATGCGGTAGTTGACCATTCTCCCACCCCATCAATTGTAATAATGGCCGCTTCGGAAAACGGAGAAGGGAAAAAGGCGCTGGCAGCATGAGAAACATGATGGTCACAGCATATAATACGTTTTTTTGTCCCCAGCTCTTTCCCGATTTCCTTTTCCATCCAGAGCTTAGATGTAAGCCATGCAGGCATGGCTTCAACAAAAGAACGCCAACCATAAGGGGCCATCAAATGGTGGGTGGTTATAAGGCGATCGAACTTCTCCTTTGGGTCTTCGTAAAAGATAATATAATTTATGTCATCTATATCAGCTTCAGCTTTTTCGAGGCAGAAAGATATCGCATTGTGAGGAAAGGAAGAATCCCCCTTTTTTCTAGTAAAGCGTTCCTCTTGTGCGGCAGCGATTATGACGCCATCCCTTATAATGGCCGCAGCGGAGTCATGGTAAAATGCTGAAATTCCAAGTATGTCCATTTTGTCAATTAATTTTCAGAGATTTCACATTCCAACTGCAGGAGACGTTGCAAGCCTAATGCTGATAAACCTCCATCCTTATTTTTATCCTTATCAAAGGAAGCGGATATCCTTATGGTCTTTACAGGATTAGGGAACTCTTTTTCATCAATACGCCAGACCAGAGACTTTCCCTTCTTCTGCTCCATTTGATGAACTTCTATATCGTCGATGTCGTGGAAAGTCAAATCTAGGCGTGCTTGATCAAGGAATTCTCCCTTTAACTTTATCCGGGATATGTTGACCGGACGAGCAAGATTAAGTTGGACATATTTATAACCATAAGGCATTCTCCGCATAAGTTCTTCTTTCTTGGGATACACAAATCTAACAATATTTTCCTCCTGGGCTATTCTTAAATTATAGGGAACCCAATCATTTATATCAAACACCGCTTCTTCATGTTGTTTGTCGGGTAAAACCTCTGGAAAATCCCTTTCAAGGATATCCGCTACATATTTGGCATAAAAATTTGTAAGGATGAATCCAGGGTGCCCGTTGGCGGGATTTATCGCAAGCTGAAGCGGAGAATAGGCTTCGTCGCTAAAATGATTAATGGTCAAATCTAAATTATTGTAAAAGGGGATCCCAAATGCCTTAAATAATTTTTCGACTGGTTTATACCTCATCCACCACTTCATGTAATTGAATCCACCCCCCAGGGTAACAAAAAAATGAGGTATTCCTGAATGGTTAATGTTATCCGCAAGTTCTCTTATGGTTTTACGGTATTTGGAAAAATTGGGTTCCTCCAATATCTTAAGTTCCCATATTTCATAGGGGTACCCCAGCCTGCTCGGAGGTGGGTTTACATTTAAGAGCTTCCTTTTCCGAAACTTTTTTAGGGCATAGGTAAGCCTTGGAAAGCACGGTTGCAATCTCTCCAGCAAACCGTAAAAGGTATCTTGTTCAAGCATCTCTTCTATGTACTTATCCGGCTTTGGTCCTGTTGCCTGTGAGACAACACCTTCATCAGGGTCATTGGTCACATAGCCCCATATCACTATATCCTGATTTAAAATAGGTACTATTTTCCTTGCCAATTTAAATTGCCATCTCGTGTTCCAACCGCTCCTGCCGGCGGCAATAACCTCTAAATCAGTATAACCCCTTTTATGCAGCTCCAATTCCAACTGCCTCCACCACAAGTCGTTCATATTCGCATATCCATCCCCCCAGACATAGGAATCACCCATAACCAGAATTCTCTTATCGACCTTTTTGTCTATACTCACCCCAAATCCGGCAGAATGCCATACAAGTCCTTTTCCCAACTTCCCCCGATTATTTTCATTTATCAAATCATTCTCTTTTTTCCATGCATCCGAGCACTCCACCATCCTTTTCTCTTCAACAGACGGCAACAGAAGCCTATCCAGAATAATTGCGGAAAAAACAATTATCAGAACAAGGGATATAAGATAATATATTGAACTAACTGGTAAAATTTCATAGGCCTTGCCCTTAATTCTTAATTTAAGCAAAGACTTGACACCAACGGCTTCAGCTGTACCCATAAGAAAAGACACTTGCTCTTTACTAAATAATCTCAAAAAGCTTATCTACAACATACTCTTGTTCGTGGTCCGTCATTCCATAATACAGTGGTAGCGCCAGGTTGTGTTCAAAGGCATACCGGCTCTCTTTCATATCACCAGAAAATTTGAAATAAGGATTATTATAAAATGCGGGTTGTTTCTGAAGGCAATAAGTGCCTATCTGTGTCTCTATTCCATGTTCCTGCAACCTTTTCATGGTCTGATTACGGTTCTCTATAAATACACCAAATGTTTGACAAGCGTGTTTACCATCCACAGTTTGCAAAGGTAAAAAAATTTTTGGATGATCTTTTAACAGCCTATTGTAATCATTAAAAAGTTCTCTGCGTCTCGCGAGTATTTTATCAATTCGTTTAACCTGAACAAGGCCTATAGCCGCCAAAATGTCGCTCATTTTATAGTTCGAGCCTATCCTTATAAAATTAGAATATCTTCCCCGGCCGTTGGCCTCCATTCCAAAGTGTTTGTAGGAGAGAATCCATTCGGCCCATTTTGAATTGTTGGTAGTTATAACGCCACCTTCCCCCGAGGTTATAGACTTCCTGGGGTGCAAACTGAAAACAGAAATATCAGCCAGGGACCCGACCCGAGTTCCGGAAAATTCAGCGCCAACAGAGCATGCCGCATCCTCCAGGATATGGATATGATGCTTTTCCTTGAGGCTTGTCAGTGTTTTATAATTCAGAGGGTTTCCAAACAATGAAACAGGAATAATAACCTTGGTCTTAGGGGTTACCGCTCTTTCCAGGGCAGTATAATCAATCAACATGGTTTCCCGGGTGATATCGACCACGACTATATTTGCACCTACCAATGCCGCTGCATCCGCTGTGGCCGGATGAGTATAGCCCGGCACTATAACCTCGGCCCCGGGGCCAACATCCATAGCACGAAGCGCAATTTCCAGACCCGCTGTGCATGAAGTTACGGCTATGGCATAATCACAGCCGATATAGGCCCTGAATGCCTTTTCAAGTTTATCCGTCACAGGGCCCTGAGTCCAATGTCCGCTGTTTAATACCTCTAATACTTTATCCTTTATCTCAGAATCCAAATAAGGCTTGGCCAACGGTATTTTCTTCATATCTTTAGACCCTCTGACTCTGACACCTTTACAATAAAGAAATTATCTTCGGTTCTTAATGGAATTAAATATGTAATTAAAAAAAGAAATCATTTCCCCTAAACTGACTTCCTTCGTAAATATCAGTAGTGCCCCGTAGATAATAATACCGGCTAAAAATGCCAATACCCATGATATCGACATCAACAAATATATACCCCCGCCCATTATTACACCGTATGCCAAGGCCCGAGTAAATATTCCGGCTATAAAATAACAATTGACCAAAGGTATCACCCACACAAAAAGAAACAGTGAGACAGCTAAATTTGCAGCCAGGGTTGCAAAGGCAGCCCCCAAAGAACCCATTACAGGAACTAAACAAAAATTCAGCACCACACTGCACATCAGCCCAACAATCAATGCCACCATCCACTTTGTTTGCTGGTTCCGGCTTTCCAGCAATGTCTTGGAACCCATATTAAAAAAAAGTAACATCATTGCCCATATAAGCACCTTTAACACCGGTCCTGCTTCTGAAAACTCCCTGCCATATAAAAAATTTATCAGTGGGGTCGCAATTAAACTGAGTCCAACCGCAATGGGAATGCTTACCAGTATTATCATTCTATATAATTGACCCGCACTCCGGTTAAATTGTTCTGGAGAGGAAATGCTTTCCCTGGAAAGCGAGGGCAGCCAGGCGCTGGTAAAGGCAGCTGCAATTAATGCAAATTGGTAGCTGAGGTAAAAAGGTAAATTAAACAGGGCCACCTGAGTATCGGTGCTCTGAGCCTTTAATACCAAAACATTCACACGATCATAGATTACCATTAAAATCATGCCGGCCGCCAAGGGGGAGGCTTCCCGCAAAACGTATTTAATGAAACCGATATCCAGCCTACAGATGATACTCATAAAATAATTTTTTATTATTGCCAGAGAAGAAATAAGGACAAACAACTCAGCTGCAAACAAGCACCAAACCATGTAACGAAGCTCATTGCCGCGGCCGAGGAGAAATACGACTATTGTCACTGCAATGAGATAAACCACCTGCTTTATAAAGGAAATTCCGCCCTCAAAATACATTTTCTCATGGGCCTGAAATACACCGTAAAAAAGCAAGGTGAATATACCCATAAAATTAGCGAGACCCAATATCGACAGCAAATAAACATTGCCCTTTTCAGAGGCAAACAGGTTATAGGCAAATATCATGGTTATGAAAAATATAATACCTGTAACTATCTGCATGAACAATAGATTGGCAAGGTACTCGCCTCCACGTTCCTTATTCCTTGCGATTTCCCTCGAACTTAATATATGAAAACCGAAAAGCCCGGCACGCGAAAAAATAAGGCTGAACTCCAACATAAAGCTATATACACCGAATGATACAACACCCAGACTTCTTGCAATCAAAATGGAGGTTAATACCTGAAAAGGAAAGCTAAAAAAATTTCCAATTAATACATAGCCGGCATTGCTTAATACCAGGAAATAGTTCATAAAACCTTGACCGGATGCTGAGTTTTACAGGTTAGCAGCACTTTCTTAAGGGACTCCGATTGCAGGCCAATTTTTTGAAAACCAAGCACTTTTTATAATCAAAGATTAACCGGGGCTTTCCATGTATATGTCTCACGGAAAACCCCAACTGCCCCAAAACCCTCTTTGAATCTGAATATATTAGCGTTTCCTTTCATGCTTATAGAAGAAGTTCCAAAATCAAACCAGCTGAACCCCTCTCTCCCTGCCTCATCAAGGGCATCGTATAAAAGTGCAGTGAGGGCTTGCGATTGCCTCTTTTCCGGATCCTGGCACAGATAAAAAGACTTTTTTACTCTTTTGTTCAAGACTATATATCCTATTCCAGCTGCCGGTTTCCCTTCTATATATGCCACATCTGAGTATATCAGCTTCGGAAAACGCCGGTTCAACCAGCGAAACTCCTCCAGAGTATGAGTTGGCTCCACCCCTAACCTTGAATAGGTCTTTTCCAATACCTTCCAAAAATCTCCAACCGGAGCATTTTTTACGATTTTCGTACCGTATCTGGTGGCCTTTCGCGCCTTACGTCTTAAATCCGGTATCTTTCTCCTATACTCTCCGGAAACCTGGTTCGCATCATCCAGGCATACGGCACTCACAATATCCCTGCTGGTACATGAAAAGCCACGTTCCATAAGGGCAAATCTAAATGTGTCGCTATAGCGATGGTAAAGCACGGAATAAGGCAAAGTAATGCTTAGCTGGTTTATCCTACTGGCCTTCAAATATTCCAGGATACTGCTTATCAACAAGCCGCTGTCCCGATAATTAATAATATTTAAAAATACTGGCCCCCCGTAGCTTCCGCCATAGGGTGATTTTGCAATATTAATCCCTTCATTCTCAAAAACAGCCATAGGCATAATAGAAAAGGTCTTGTTTCCCTTGAATATTATCAAATGGTGCTCATTCCGCTTGAACCTGTCCAAATGATATGAAAGGAAACCAAGACGATGAAAAATGGTTCCTCCGTTGGTCCTTTCCGCAAAATCATTCCAGGTTCCAATATCTCCCTTTTGGCATCTCTGTACCTGAAACGGCATCTTATTTAATTCTTTCTGTGTTTATGCTCATACATGATGGGACAAGGGCAAAAACAGTGGTATGAGGTTTATCTCCCCAAGTTAAATAGAAGGCAATATTGATCTCAAGACGAAAAGGTCAGCCAAAGGGTGATTATTTGCCACTTATTGCAACCCTTTTTTGACAATTTTCATAAAAATATTTATTCCCCTGTCATATCTATCGTCAAATATAACCGCAGGATAAAATATAGAATAATTAATCCATGCCCAGAAAGATTTAACCAAACCGGCGCCGGGCAATTGATAATGCATCCAGTACTGAAAAGGCAAAAAGCCATTACTTTGTATTGGATAGCGATGAAGGAGGTACCATAAATACTTTACCGGTCCATTAATAAATGAACGGAATTCGGTTAAATCCATTCCAAATTCCTTGAGATTTTCCCTCCATTCCTCTTGTGTATAAAAGTTGAAATGTATCTTTTGTTTGTCCTCCCCTACCTGAACCGCCTTCTGAAAATCACCTTTGATATAATGGCACAGAGAATGGAGATTCAAAGTAAGGTAATAAACAGAGTATGTAGATAAGATGAAAGAGCCGCCCGGCTTTAAAACTCGTGCAACCTCTCTGATTGCATCCCGATAATCGTTGATATGATCAATAACATGAACACTAGCAATATTGTAAAAACAATCAGACTTAAAGGGCAAATTCCGCATATCGCATGCCACTTTGTATTTCCATCGATATTTGTCAACAATTAAATCATCTTCTTTCCACAATTTACTGTACTCTGTGCCAACTTTGAATTTTACGTCGGGAAAATGGAGATCGGACGCCTGGCCGTTATAAATTCCTATCTCCAGGTCCATCTCCGGTTTTACGTGTCTCGAAAAATGTTTTCCTTCCAGAAATCTATAAACCATTGTGGAAGGATTGTAGAAAACTCCTTCTAAGTATCTGTCAAATAAAGAATCGGGGTGTATATATTTATAGAATGCAGCCCTCATGGGTACTGCTATGCAAAGTAAAAAAACAGCCTGGAAAAGGGCAAAAAATACGGATGAAATAATTAAAAACATTAAATCAATAAAATTTATAGCAATTCTTGATGCAAAGCTGTCCGGTGATAAAGAAAACTCATTGTAATTTTTAAATTGCGTAAAGGGGGTCCAGTAAGCACCGTTCATCCTTTTATTTTCCAGGATGCTCATAATAGCGGACAACTTTTCAATAAGCTGTTTCAAATTTAAATCTTTTTTTGCTTTGCTTCTGTGTCAGAAACCATGACCTATACATAAACGGCATAGAGACAAAAACCCCAAGGACCTACTGATTATTAACTTACTACTATTTCATCCTCTTCTAATTTCACCAGTAGTTCACGCCGTCTCTTCTCCAGGAAGTCCCTCACGGCCTCGGGCATAGTATGACCGGCTGTCGTCCATATTATGGGATGAAGGAGGATAACAAAGACATGCACTTCCTCGGATTCCAACCAATGTTCAGGTGTGTAACCCTGCCATTGCCTGTTGGAATCCGATAAATACTTAACCTGGCCAAAAAAATGCTCTTGGTATGTGCTGTAAAAGGAAGAATAAGATTTCCCTAATACGGCTTTGGGCGGATTGTGAAATGAGACCTTACGTAAAAAAACACCCGGTCCAAAAACTGTTTCAAGCAAGTCGAAATCCCGGGCTACACGTTCTTCCACAACTTCATCCGGGAGCTGGGCATCCCTCGGTATCTCCAGGTCACAGTGAAGAGCCACCTCATGTCCGAGCTTACAAATTTCATTTATTGCCTTGATTGAGTCTTTTGCGAACAAATTATAGAACCGGCTTCGGACCATGAAGAAATATGTAGAGCGAATCCCCTCTCCTGCCTCGAACCTTGCAAAATCAAGAGCAGATCCAATATCCAGATCTATGTCGTGCCTCCAGATGATAATACGCGCTTTCGTATGCTCCTCTTCCCCGAAAAAGGCAGGTGAATAGCCCTTTCTCGCAGCCAACCGGTACATCCTGACAAGTCGATCAAAGGAAAAATCATAAGCTCTATTCATCAAAAATATTCCCCGTCTTTAGCTCCTCCTCCGACTCATAGCTGGTAACCAATAAAGCGCCCTTGCCTGTCTGCACCACTGCTTCTCTAAGATGATTGCTGGATACGAAAACCACCTCACCGGGTTTTGCGTCAGCAGTAAGCAAATTGTCTCCAAAGTTTCGGGATTCCCATATATTTACCCGTTTTCCATTAAGATAGGTAAAGGCCCCTGGATATGGAAAAGTTACCGCACGAACCAAGCGATTTACCTGCTCGGCCGGGGCTTTCCAGTCTATCAGTCCGTCCCCGGATGTCCGCTTGGGATAATAAAACGGCTCACCCGCCTGTGGTGAATGTGGGCAGATACCCTTGAGTATTAAGGGCAGGAAACGTCGAAGAAGCCGGGCCTGGGTCATTGAAGTCTTGTAATAAACCGAACGGCAAGTGTCCTCAGGCTGAATATCATAGACCTCGAATCCGATGATATCACCGTCATCAACTCCGGGAGCAAGCTGGATCATGTGAAGGATGAATCTGTTACGTCCTTCTATTATGCTCCAGTTAATCGGGGAACGACCGCGTCCCCAGGGCAAAAAGTTTGCCGAGCCATGAAAACCTACGCAACCCATGGGAGCCAGAGAAATAATACTATCCGGCACCAATCTCTGCCAGCCTACAACCGGCATGATCACCGGGTCCAGCTTTCTTATAAGCTTAAAATCCTCCGGATTATCCATCGAATAACTGGTACCCATATGCAAAGGCAAGTTATGTTCCCTGGCAAAGGGCTTCAGGTCTGCCCAGTTTGTCGAGCCGGCATCGAGAGTAACTTTTTCCGGAAGGGTTACGACTGCATCCACCGAACCGCCGAGATGATAGAAAAATGAAAGTGTATCTAAAGTTTCCTCAAGGCAGCCAATGACTACGATGTTGCCCATTTGTGTCTTTTCTCTCTAAATAATCCATATTTTTAACCTTAATCTTTACTGTACCAGGATAGGTATTTTATTCACTTAAACACTCTTCCGATTCCGGGCGTAACCACGCTGACAGTTCTCTCTCATCCCGGTAATCAAAGAACAGGTCCTGCAATTCTTGATATAGATACCTTCATCAGCTCTTTTAAACGAAAAAGTTGAGGGCTTTTATTTAAAACAGGGGATACTGCTATGCTGTATATAAGGGTAACAAGAAATGTAAACAAACAATACAGCCTCTTTGTCATCCGGAAGTCTTTCTGTTTAAAAAGCTCGAGGCGATATTTCATTTGAACAAGGTACTTCGCCTTTTTTACATCTTTAATGGATTTATAGTAATTGTGCTTGAAAGACAGTTTTTTATACCGTCGATAATCACTCCATACCTCTGAGAGAAGTTGTCCGGATTCCTTTAATTCTTCGAACAGCGGGCTTCCATGTTCGGGGAATAAAATGGTCCAAACCACACCGTCGGGCCTGGCCCTAACCACGAATTCTATATTTTTCCTCAGCGTATCTTCATCCTCTCCTGGCAAACCGAGCATCATGTATATTACCGCCCTCAAGCCCTCCTTCTTCGTATCCTGAATTACCTTTATGCACCTGTCCAGGTTCAACCGTTTGTTTATCTTGGCCTGTATTCGAGAATCCGCTGTCTCTATGCCATAATATATAATGTTGGCACCGCTTTCTTTCATGAGATGGAGAATCTCCTCATTCACGCATTCTATTCTTTCTTTTACATTGTATCTGATCTTTATTCCGGAGTTTATTACCCTTCTGCAAAATTCCTTTGCAATCTTCCTGTTCGCACTGAACTCCGAATTCAAAAAATAAAACCAATCCACCCCATAATCTCTATGTAGCATATATATCTCTTCAAACATCTGTTTTGCCGTCTTCATGCGCCCGGGAAACTTTGAGCTACCCACACTGCAAAAGCTACACGAAAAAGGGCAGCCCTTCATTGTATTGATTATAACTGCCCTTGGCTCCCCGCTATTTTGTTGCTCCCTGATATATTCATCCGCATTAATCAAATCATAGGCAGGCATGGGCAATCTGGTTATATCGTAAATTTTTGAAGAATCGGTAAAGAACCCGGATTTGTTCTTGTTGATATAAAGGCCTGGTGTATGGCTTATATCCCCGGCAGAAAAATATTCTTTTACTGCATTGCTCACCGCCATTTCGACTTCGTCCGTACAGGTAAAGTATTTGCATTTGATATTATACTTGGAAACGGCTTCTTCGGGGTCCGTTTGCACAGGGGTCAAAACACACAGTGTTTCCACCCCGAGTTCCAAAACCATTCTTTCGGAAGGCACATCAAGAAGATTTGCGGAAACAACAGCAACAATGAACTCAGGGGAGATATTTTTCACATGGCGCAAGAGTTCATCCCTTGTATAATCCCGTAATTGAAGATCCACGAAATGTATGTTTACCCCATTGACCTTCTCCCTCAAGCACCCCAAAATGCTCGAGGCCATGGCCGGAGGAAGGCAATAGCTGGTATCCTCAGCCGAATGTCTTTCCTCACGCAGATACCAGGGATAAACCGAAAAGGAAGGGGCCTGGGGCAGAATAAAAAGCAAATTTTTTTTATTATTACCGTTTTTCATTAAACCCAACTCTTGCTCCTTCAAACAGGGTGTACATACGATCGTAATCCCCCGCGGAATAGGCAATTCTTCTTAAAACTACCGATTTTTTGCAAATTAAAAGGACCAGAGAGGTTATAAAAGGGACCGTTTTCAAGTAGGATATAAATAATGAAAAGATATCGTTAATATTTTTACCGGATTCTTTAAATCTCTTTATCGCCAAACCCCTGCTCAATCTTTTTACCAGCCACCACTTGGCATTATATATTTCATCTATTGAATTGTATGTGTCGTGCTTAAAGGTTAACCTCTCAGGTGTAAGGTATTTGCTCCAGTCCTTTTCCAATATCATGCCCTTTTCTTTCAATTCCAAATAAAGCCTGCTGAATGGTTTTGGATGAAGAATTGATACTGTAAATCTGTCCGGATTTATATCCGATACGAATCTCGAAGTCGCCCTTAAAGATCCAGGTGTTTCTCCGGGCAGCCCGACCATTAGAAAGGCATCCGTTTTGATAGAATTCCTTCTTGCGGCGTCAAATACCTTCTTCGCCTTTACCTTATTCACAGATTTCTCCATCTCCTTCAAAATTTTCTCATCTCCTGTTTCGATTCCAAACCTTATCAATCTGCACCCTGCCTTCTTCAAAACATATATCATTTCCTCGTCTACTGTGTTGATGCTGTCGTTAATTACAAAATTTATATGCAGATTGGTTTTTGCTATCTCTTCGCACAATTCATTTGTCCTTTTTTTGTTGTAAGAAAAAGTTGAATCGCAAAAATTAAAATTCCTGCACTGATATTCCCTATAATAGAACCTTAATTCATCCATAATTTGGGAAATTTTTCTGCTCCTGACCTTTCTCTCCTCATCCGAGCTGCAAAACTTGCAGTTGAAAGTGCAGCCCCTGGTAGTATACAAAAATGCGCATCTATATCCCACCTCCCGCTCTTGCAATTTAAAATATCTCTCAATATCCAATAAATTGTATGCGGGCCGGGGAAGTTCGGATAAGTCACATGGGCGGCTCTCACCCGTATCTAACAAACGAGTATCCTCTCTGATTATAAACCCCGGTGAATTTTGAATCTGCCCGTATTCTTGAAATTCCTTTATTCCGGTTAAAACAGTGTTTTCTATCTCGGATTTAACAAAATACTTAGCTCGAATGTCATACTGTTGGCTAATCTCCACAGGATCAAAGCTTTCCGGAGAAATACATATTGTAGGATAGCCCAGCTCCATATATTTCTTATCATTGGGTATATTGTAACTGCTCATTTGGGCTATAATAACATCCGGGACAAATTCTGCGCATCTTCTCTCTACCTCTTCGTTGCGGATATCTTCCAGTTGTGCATCCAGCACCTTTATCCTTACATCATCCATCTCAGACTGTATTAAGCCTAAAACATACATTACTAATTGGGGTATATAAGGAATATCGTATCCGCCTTCCTTATGTTCCCTCATAACCCAACGGCCATTATCCTTGGGGGGGATAAGATATAATATCTTCAACATTTAATTATTATTTTTGTTTATTTTTAAGCCGATAAAATAAGGGCATTACTTCAAGATCAAAAAGTCATCAATAATTAGCGCATCCATACCCGATGTAAAAAAGGTCCGAATGGCATGCTCAGGATGGGCTACTATAGGTTCACCCCGAAGGTTAAAACTCGTATTTAAAACCGCCGGGGTTCCAGAAAGCTTGTAAAATTCATGAATCAAATCATAGTATCGAGAATTTTGATTTCTGTTCAATGTCTGCAAACGGGCAGTCCCGTCTATATGCGTAACGGCCTCTATTTCCGACCTCTTGCCCGGCCGTACCTGGAAAACCTTTTCCATAAAAGGCGTGTTTTCTCCCTCAACAAAATAATTATTGATGTGGTCCTCTAATATAGTAGGTGCAAATGGCCGAAAATGTTCCCTGAATTTCACTGCATGGTTTATCTTATCCTTCATTTCAGCCTTTTTTGGGCTGGCCAGTATGCTCCTATTTCCAAGGGCCCTTTCCCCGAATTCCATCCTGCCCTGAAACCAGCCGATAATTTTATCCTCGGAGATCAATTTCGTCGCGGTCAGCCCGGGATTTTTTAAAATCTCATACCTCAAGTTGTAGGTTTGCAAAAGTTTTTTTATATCTTCTTTTGTTGCAGAGGGCCCCCAATAGTTATTTTGATATGACTTTCGCTCTGCTTTCGGCGAACTTTGATTTAAATAAATTGCAGCCCCGACTGAGGTTCCTCCATCATCCGGTGCCGATGAGATAAAAATAGACTCAAAGGGAGTGTTCCTTAATACCTTTCCGTTCATAACGCAATTCATGCCCACCCCGCCTGACAGGCACAGGTTTTTGAAACCTTCTTTGTAAAAAATTCCCTTTAATATCTTAAACACAACAGTCTCGAGCACCTTTTGAGCACCTGCTGCAATATCATAATGTCTCTGGGTTAGTTCATCAGATTCTCTCCTGGGCTGGCCTAATATTTCAACAAGCCGGGGTGAGTACATACAAGAACGGGTAAAAAGTGGATAATAAAAATAAGACTGATCTATTTCAAAGTTATAATCACCGGTAAACTTAAATAATTCCATTAATTGTGGGTAGTATAACTTCGGGTCACCATATGCACTTGCACCCATAACTTTCCATTCATCCGAATCCGGAACAAATCCCAAAAACTGGGTGATCGTGCCATAAAAAGAGCCCAAGCTGTTGGGAAACAGAACCCTGCCTATCTTTTCGAGGCCATTTTTATCCGCCCTATAAAAACATATGGATTCTTTCTCGCCGTAGGCGTCCATCACAAGAACCAGGGCCTCGTCAAATTTTGAGAGATAAAACGCCTCCGCTGCATGGCATAAATGGTGATTCAAATATTTAATTCTGATTCGGTCACTGGGTGCTCCAAAATAAAATTCCTGGCCGGACTGAAGGCAATCTTCATCCTCTAACAGTGTAAATAAATAGCTTGGAACGGAGTAAAAGTGCTCCGGTTTATACCTGGCCAGGGAGGACTGGGCATCAATATGTCGCTCAAGATTAATTGCAGGATTCCAAGATATTCCTATTTCGTCAATATCTTTCAGGGTTAAGTTACCATAGTCCAGTGCCATCTTAAGGGCCTTGACAGGGAACTTCCTAGTCCTTTTTTCCCTGTTCAAACGTTCCTCTCTCACTGCAAATTTAATTTCTCCATCCCCCATAAGGCACACAGAGGTATCAAGGCAGGACATATTGATGCCGAGTATATTCTTATTCATTAGCTATTGCCTCTCTTCCTTTAACTGGATATACGATTTATTGCCCAATGCCGGTATAACCTTAATAGTTAACGGGATCAGCCATATAATGACTTGCCTCGCATACATTTTTTATATTTTCCTGACGGGGCCTTGAGATATTCCAGGTCTTCAAAGATATCTCGCCCACTTTTAAGCCCGCAGTTTGCAAAATGGTTAAAGGCAGAGGCCCCAGGTAATCAAAGGTCTTTGTCATTCTGTAAGGATAGGTGTTTGCCTTCGGAAAACAATTGATGTTATTCGATACGACATCTTCAACATCCACTTTGCCGCATATTATGCAAACCGCTGAAAAAGGGCATTTCCCGGCAAAAGTCCTTGCGTCTATCATTCCGTTTTTACCGATATATTCCCTGTCAAATGAATAATCCGAGAATACTACTGCATCGAGGTCCGGTGATAATTTTTCGATCCAGTTATTGTTGGATGCACTCATGGCAAATGCACCGCATGAATCTAAAAAATTATATATCCTTTTAGAAAATTTATCTTCTCCTACCACCAGTATATTGGTATTGAATATTTCAATCTTTAGTTCAAACAATAACTTGGCAAGTAAAGGGCCCACAAAATTAAAGACATTTATAGTACCGTGGTCCTCATTTGTACCAAAAACCGCTATATTATTCTCAAGGCAGGATATCATATCCACATCGCCTGGCCGAAATTCCCAAGCCTCATACATTAATGCTACAGTTGAACCCGGATTTAATTTTTCTATAACCTCTCGAGAAATCGGGCGGATCAGTCCGCTATTTGTAACTATGTTCACCGATGAAAGCTCTGCGTCCATCGTGTGGGAAATAAATTTCAAGCTGGATTCAACCTTCAGGAGCTCAGCAAATCTTACCACTGAATCTATGCCATCCCTTGCCCTACCGTAATTTGAATCTCTTGCTACAGCATAAACCTCTGCCCCTGCAGCCGCAGCTATTAACGGCGTACAAGCATAATAACCGGCTACAGCCTCTGTCAATACTACGGAACCACGAAGGTCAAGTCCGAAATGGTCTATATACTTTTCAATCAAACCTATGAAACGGTAAACGTCTCTCATGCTATGAGGCTTTTATTAACATTTTTTTAAAATACTCAGCAGTCCGTAATATACCCTCTTCCATATCCACCTTTGCCTCGAATCCTAAAATATCCTTTGCCTTTTGCACTGAAGGAATTCTGAGCTCAATGTCAGCGTAATCCTTGCGTACATATACTATTTCAGAATTGGATGCACATTTTCTTATTACAAGGTTTGCCAGGCCATAAATGGTGCTAACTGCCTTCTGGTTTCCTATGTTGAATGATTCTCCCACCGCCTCTTTCTTTTGCAGGCTCAGCATAAGGGCTTCGATCATATCCGTGATATAGCACCATGCCCTTATCTGAATGCCGTCTCCGTGAATCTCCAGGGGAAGCCCCTGCAAAGCCCTTATCACAAAGGCCCTGATGGCGCCCTCCCCGACCTGGCCGGGACCGTAAATGTTAAACGGCCGCAAAATAACTACAGGCAATCCATATTCCTTGTAAAAGGAAAAACTCAAGTGCTCCCCTGCCAGCTTACTTACGCCGTATGTCCACCTGGCTTCACCCACCGGACCACATTGCGCAATTGAAAGTTCCGTGGGTTGAAAGGCCTTGGTTCCGAATACCTCGGAGGTAGAGAAGGTGATTACCCTTTCAATTGAATCGAGATCCTTGCAGCACTCAAGAACATTGTTTGTACCGATTATATTAACCTGCATGGTTCTGGTAGGGCTTACTATTACAGTATCTATTCCATTCACCGCGGCGGTATGCACCACGATATTGCTCCCCTTTATATGCTGTTTTATCAAATCAATGTTGTCCACATCCCCCTGAATAAGGGTAAGGTTCCTGTTTTTATGATAAGTCTTATATTGAAGTGAGTTCCTTTGAAAGGTATCGTAGGCTACAATCTGGTTTTCCTCTATCAGCCTTCCTATCAGTTCAGATCCAATGAAACCGCCACCACCTGTAATGAATATTTTTTTTCCTTTTATGGTCATATTGCTCTTCCGTTTTTAGATTAGCCCTTTACCGTATAGACCTCTACAGCATCATTTCTAAATACTTTTGTAAATCCTCTTAAATCATAATCATTCGCCCTTTTTGATAACAACAACCTCGATAAATCCAGTACTATATAGTCTATGTTGAACCTCTCTACTAATCCTGCAAGATTCCTGTTTGGATAATCAATTTCCTCGGGATATACGAAAAAAAAGTCCCTGTTGCATTCCTCCGTGGAACCTATAATTCCGGCGAACTCCAAAACCCTGTGAGAAGAATACAGGGCGATTTTGATACCCATGAAAGTGGGTATCGCCAAGAGATTTCCAGGCCTCATCTTCTTTAAATACTCTATCGCCTTTTTCTCCTCTAATTTCTTTTTCGCCGAGTATGGTGAGGCCCATATCCCATAATAGTTAAGTAGCTGGATAATCAAAAACCATGAGAACAAAATTAAATGAAATAATCCTATTTCTGGAAAATGGCTCATGAAGAGATACGCGCAGGGAAAGGTGACATATTCCAGATATCGATGAGGCTCACCCAAAAAACGGAGTAACGGGATATATATAAAAAACATGGTGATTAATCCTGCTAAGCCCCAGGCCCATAATAGCCTGTTTGGCGGGTAAAGGGGTCCTGCGACTAGAATAGCAACCGTTGGAAGATGTATTAATCCGTTAAGAAGGGAATTGCGGTACACTCCTTCCAGCGATTTTGCAGGCCTGGAGAAAATCTCTTTTAAGCCCGCCAAAACTGCACCTATACTGTTAAATCGATTTATAACCTCATAACGGTTGCGGTATTTGAATAATAACACCTTGTGATTTATAGAGTTTATCCGGAAAAACCTGTGATAAGCTCCCAAAGAGATAATTTCGGCGCAAATCATGCCCAAAGCAAGGATCAAGATAAATTTATAAGCTCCGGTTGCTATGAATATCAATACAGAAAAAAACAAAGCCGCCTGAAAGGCAAACTGGCTGGTGAGCAGCAATAATGCAGTGGAAAGTATTGACACAAAGAGCCATCTCGGCTCGGGTGTCCTGGTTGTATATATAATCAGAGAGACAAAAGAGACATTAAAAAAGAGGGCTCCGGCGCTTCTTCCATTTATCGAATATCCCCTCCCGTCAGCCTTGTTTAATATTGGACTGAACATTGCCAAAAAAGCAGTAAAAAACGCAAAGACAGCAGGATCATCGCCTTTTGCGGAACCCAAGCCCTTATAAATCAAAAGGAACAAGACGAGGGCATGCATGGATTCCACAACTGGACCATAAAATATGTTCACATATCTTTCATATCTCTCCTTAACAAAGGAAAGGAGCCAGTGAACGCCGCAATGATAACCGAATATACCTTCTGAAATGTATGCTGATATCCTTTCTGGGATCCTGTGCCCCCGGGCCCTTATTTCACGTATTACCAGTAAATGAAAGGCAAAATCGCCTGAAAATTTAATCAGGGCATGGTAGATTACCCTGCTTAAAAATATTACGATAAACAGGATGGGTAAGAGTATGTACATATTTTTTTAAGGGCGCAAATAAAAAATTGGACCCAGATGACTTCCGTTGAATAAACCTTGCTTAATAAACCCTATCCATTTGCTTTGGCGTGTATGTAATAATAGGGTGCGAGCAAAAACTTCACCTTGAAAGGAAGTACTTTGATAAATAGGTTTAATAATGGTGCTAATTCAATAGCCATGATTCGCAAAAAGGGGTACAAAATTTTTACCAGACGGTCATCCGGCTTTTCCACAGGCGCAACAAATTTCGGGGTTGATTCCGCATAAAAACCTGGCCCCACTTCCACCTTCTTAAAATGGGACCTTAATCTACAGGAAAGAGAATAAAAATTTATTAAATTTTCGCTCCAGTTTCCATCTCTGGGGTCACATGTATTTGTTCTGTCTCCAAGGTGAAATCTTGTACCGTATTTCAAATAATCCCCAGCCGCGCGAATGACGTCATCTCTGCGCAACCCGCGGGTCATTTTGGCGGAGTTATTGATCTCTTCTTCGGATAAATTCGGAAAGGCCTCTTTTATAATATTTCTTCTAATATTCAGGTGGGCATCCCTTTTGTGAGAGCCTTCGTTTTCCCAGACTCTATGCCTTTTTCTGCACATGAAATTTATAACCGGGTGATACTTGTTGGCGCCGGAGGCCATAAATATTTCCCCCTCTTTCTTCAAAACTTTCTTCAGGCTTGAAAAGGCCTCCAAGGGATTATATATATGCTCCAGGACATCATAATTGGCTATAATATCAAAATTATATGGGCAGCAATCCTCAATGTCCTCATAGCTCCCGAGAAGAAATCGGTCGACGGGCACCTTTAAAAGGTTTGCCAGTTCCTCAGCGCCTTTTACCATCTCCTGATCTATATCCAGATAACATACAAATCGGATATTACAAAGTTTTGCCAGCAGGCTTAAAATGCCGCATCCACCTCCGAAATCCAATAAATTCAAATCACTTGTCTTGGTGGCAGTAAATTTTGCAAGTATATACACATATCTCGGCAAGATGGAATCCATATCCTCTACATATATTCGCAGGTACTCTTTAAAATCGGGCATTTCATCAAACTGACCCAGGTTCACCTGTGCTAGCCTTTTCTTTAATTCCAGGCTTTTCCATTTTATAAACTTTGAGTCCATAAATCCTATTTATTACCAAAGATCAACAAGTGCCTTGCATTAGAAAGGCGAAGTCTCCCCGGCCACGCCTTTTTCCTTTCTATGCCATCAAGGATAAATTTTTCTATATAAGACGATACTGATTTTCTTCCGAATAATAATGATATAATGTCAAGCGATCTAAGATAAAAAGGGAACAAGTCATTGTCATAAAACTAAATTTTCCTTATTTTAACATTGTTTATGCCGGCTTCATGAAAAGCCTTAACAACCCGTTCTTTTTCTACAAATTGTGTATAATATTGGATTGAATTGAAACGCTTGTATTGGTCCCTGAAATATCTTCGGTGAAAAATCTCGCAATCAAGGTTTGGGATTACGTGAAAAACAAAGCCGTCTTTTTTCGTAACTCTTAGCATCTCCTTTAAAAAATTGGTCCATTTTTTAGAACCTAAATGATTTAATGTGCCTATCCCATAAACAACATCGGCGGAATCTCCCAATATAGGCAAGGTTAGTTCAGCGTTACCATGGATCCATCCCAATGCCTTTTCATTCAATTCTGGATAATATAATTTAGCAGTATTACTACTAATCAATCTCTTCCCCAGCCTAATTTGTCCCATGGATACATCAATATTAATGTGCCTTCCGCCAATTGAAGATAGATACATACATTGTGTACCTTCGCCACCTCCCGTAAAAATTCAAACCTCTTTACCCCTGGGAAAAATCTCAAGCTCCTCCAAACACTTTTTTAGTAAATAGGTCTTGTACATATATTGAAACCCCATATTTAATTCAACGGCCCTTGTGGGAAGCAATTTAAGCTTTCCTTGGGCTGTTCTGGCTATATGATCATAAACGTTTTTCTGGTTCACGCCACCAGTTGTATCCCGGTAAAAAGAGGGGACACCATCAATTATGTAAAAACTGGTTTTACAGGTCTCGCAGAGTAATTTATTTCCTGTAATCTTAAGTCCGGAGCCGTCAAAAGGACAAATAAGATAGCTCAAAATCCATGAAGGTTCTATTTGTTGGTTTTTAAAAACTTTCATTTTTTTGAAAACTAACCTTTTATCCTTTTGAACACAAACTCGTTGCAACCGGTTGGAGCGCGGGGAGAGCGATATTTTATACATAAAAAGCCCTGCTTTCCAACCAGTTCCTTTATCTCTTCTTTGTCGGCATATTCATATGGGTAGCCTCCCACCCAATCCACTACATCGTGAAAGAAATCCATTCCTCTTTCCTTTTTCTTTGGATTCTCTCGTGTAACAACCAATTTTGCCAAATAAATAACTGCGCAAAAAAAAGATGTGTAAGCCCTGCGAAGGATGCCGGGAAGTTTATTGTATAAAAATTTTATAATCCTCCATACAGGTGAAGACCAATGGCGGTTGTATATGGAGCAGACCAGGTATCCATTCTCTGCCACCAGTGCACATGCGTTCCGTATAGCCTTTGCCATGTCGCCGGTATGGTGGAGGGTGCCCCACGAATGGACTATATCAAAGCGTGCATTGTACTCCTTAACAAAGGCATCATCTAATATTGATATTATCCGTGTAGGCAGTGGTGGTGCATAGCCCATTGCCTGCCGAGTCCTGTTGAGCGCCTCTATATTTTTTTTGTCCGCCTCGACTCCTAAGACATCTGCTCCCATTTCCGCTGCGGCTACAAGGGATAGGCCCTGACCGAATCCAATATCTATGAATTTTTTCCCCTGCATTTCTATGCCTCCCAAGAGTTCCCTGAATGCATTTCGAGCCTGCTCTATCCGTTCAGGAGTCAAAGCACTCTGGGAATAGGATCGCCAATTTTTCCCGAAGGAAAACTTAATCGAGGTGTCTTCTTTATCCATCTGACAGGATCAGTTAAAGTTTTTACCTGCAATCAGTAGATATTCTTCAGCCACTTTTTCCCAAGAAAATTCTTTTACTGCCCATTGCCTTCCCCTTCGACCCATTTCCTGGGATAAATTTTTATCCTTTACCAATCTAAGAATTGCTTCTCGAAATTCTTCGGGCCTTCTAAGATCAAAGAGGAAACCCGTTTCACCTTGTTTAACTAAATTATTATTTCCCGCTACATTGCTGGCAACTACCGCAAGGCCACTTGCCATTGCCTCCAGCAATACATTGGACATTCCTTCGTTAAAGGAAACATTAATTATGCAATCAGCCTGTTGGTAATAGTTCCTCAGTTCCTCTTTTTCACACCAACCATGCCAAAATATCTTTTTTCTCAGTTTAAGGCCCCGGCAAAACTTTTTAAGAACGTCCTCCAGCGGACCCTCTCCCACGAGATGAAGTTCAAAAGGCTCCTCAACCATGCTGTTAACAGCTTCCATTTGTTCGAATAAAAAGAAAAGGTTTTTTTGCCTTTGAAGTCTGCCGACAAACAAAAAGCGCTTGATCCTTCCCTTGACAAATTTGGGCTTAAAAAAATCCGCGTCTACACCATTGGGTATAAGCTTGACGGAGATGTGATCTTCCTCCTCTGACAGCTTCTTTAGACCCTCAGAATTTGCTATGGTAGCTAAACTCTCTCTGATAATCGAACGGCGAAACGGTTTCAGAATTCTATGGATAAAATTCAGGAACTGTTCATTTCCGGGAACATCTCCGCCCCTGAGTGAAAGAAGATAAGGTACTCCAAAAACCTTCTTCCCACACAACCCTAAAGGGCCACACGGAAAAGAAAAAAATACTATAGTTACCTCTATCCTGCTTTTCCTTAAAACCTCCGGCAGATAAAATGCAGCAGATAAAAGGTAGGTAAACATTTCCAAGATATTGGATCGATTTTTTTTTCTTCTTAAAACCGGGCATCTATACACATTGATTCCATCCTCCACGCTCAAACCGGTCCTTGTTCCAAAACCGGATGTAAGGACAAAAACCCTGTGCCCACTTTGGCTCATGCATTTGCCTATGTGGTAAGTAGCATTAGACGCCCCTCCGCCAAGTGGAGGAAATTCATAGTTGATCAACAGCAGATTCATTCTTTTGCAAGATCCATAGATTCCACAAGAAGGCCCTGTGATCATGCTTGCCTTCGATATGCTCCCTTATTGTTGATTTAACAAAGGTTTTATCAAGCATCCTTGAAAAATATCGAGGATATATCCTTAAAATACTGTCTCTAAACCACTTGCCTACCGGAATACCAAATCCCTTCTTGGAACGGTAAATTATTTCTCTTGGAAGAACCTGCGTCAAAGATTTTTTAAGTATATACTTTGTGGTGCCATAGCGGAATTTATACTGCCATGGAATTCGTCTTACAAAATCCACCAACTCGATATCCAGGTAGGGAGTCCGAACCTCAAGGGAATTCATCATGCTTGCCCTATCGATCTTGGCCAGAATATCATCCTGCAAATAAAGTTTGGTATAAAACTGCAGCGTCCTGTCCACTATATTTTTTTGAGGGCAGGTATCCCAATTTTGAATAGCCTCAGAGTAAACCTCTTCAGGGTCGACAGGTTCACGGAATAGTTGTTCCAAATCAGTAGGCTCCAAAGGCCCCAACCATACAGAGTTCCACAAGAGCTTTGGGTAGGAGAGGCCGCGAAGGGTACGCTTGATACGGAAATCAAGGCTCATGTTCTTATGCGCCACCGGAAAATGTGAGGCAACCATTAAGATAGCTCTGTGTACGGGGCTCGGCACAATCTTTTGATATATCTCTGCCAAATGCAGGGCGAAAAAGGGGTCATACCCTGCAAAAAGCTCGTCTCCCCCGTCTCCGCCAAGTGCAACACTGACGTTCCTTTTTGTGACCTTGCAGAGCAAATAAGTAGGAAGCAGGGAGCTGTCTCCCATGGGTTCATCGAGCCGAGAAATCATCTCGGATAATATCCTGTCGGATTTTTCAATGGAAAGGGTCTCGGAAAAATGATCAGTATTGTACAAATCCGCTACTCTTTTCGCATATTGTGATTCATCAAAGCTCTCTTCCTTGAATCCGATTGAAAAAGTCTTCAGCATGCCACAATCCAATGCGCCTGCTGCAAAGGAGGTTATCAAAGAAGAGTCTATTCCACCGCTTAAAAAAATTCCCAGGGGTACATCCGACATGAGTCTTCGCTTCACGGATTTCCGAATTAATTCCCTAAGCTTTTCTCCCCATTGTTTCTCAGGGTTTTCTGGAATTTCATTCATAGGCTCAATTACAAAATCCCAGTATTTATCAATCCTGAACTTTGACTCGTTCACATTAAAAACAAGGTTATGGCCCCCTGGAAGCTTGTATATAAAACTGTATAGTGAATTCGGTGCCGGAATGTATCCGTAGGCAAAATACTTTTTTAAACTCATTTTAGAGACAGAGGATTCTATTAAAGGATGTTTAATCAATGAATCCAGTTCAGAGGCAAAGGCGAATGTACCATTTTGCCAGGAGTAAAAAAGGGGCTTTTTTCCGAAACGGTCCCGGCTTAAAAAAAGTGTGTGCTTGGCCTTGTCATATATTGCAAACGCCCACATTCCGTTGAGTTTGTTCGTTATTTCAGCCCCCCACTCCCGGTAACCATGCAACAGAACTTCGGTGTCGGAATGATCCGTCTTGAAAAAACGCCCCTTGCCCTCGAGTTCCAGTCTCAATTCCCGGTGGTTATAGATCTCCCCGTTAAAAACAACTACCAATTGCCCGTCCATGGTGGCCATGGGTTGAGCACCGTATTGGAGGTCTATAATGGAGAGCCTCGTGTGCCCGAGAAACACGGAGGAATCAGTATCGTACCACACCCCTTCCGCATCCGGCCCCCGGTGACGCAGGGCAGCATTCATCTTATACAGATCATTCAATTCACCATGACCTGCAAATCCTGAAATTCCACACATATTATTTTATAAATCCTGACTAAACTGAAAAAATTATATTCAGTCCTTTTTGATCACCTGACGTACTACATAGGTGGGTTTGTTCTGGGCCTCATGGTATGTCCTTATCAGCAGCTCTGCTATAAGACCCATAAAAATAGATTGAAAGCCCAGTAAAAAAAGCATAACAACCATCAACAAAAGCGGGCTTTCTACAAAGGGCCTTGCATGTAAAAGTTTTTCCGCTACCAGATAAGCAAAGACTATAAAAGCACCCAGGGCCAGTGCGCAGCCAACGCTTCCGAATAAATAAATGGGCTTGGTGGAATAAGTGCTTAAAAACTTTACTGTAAACAAATCTAAAATTACCTTTAATGTCCGTTTTAGTCCGTACTTGGATTTTCCATGCACGCGGGGGCGGTGGTTTACGGTTAATTCGGTAATTCTGGCCCCCATCTGTTCGGCATAGGCCGGCAGAAAGCGATGCATTTCCCCGTAAAGCCGAAATTCTGTTAGTATCTTACGCCTGTAGACCTTCAATGTACATCCATAGTCATGGAGGTGAACGCCGGTAACCTTGGAAATCAATGCATTTGCGATCATTGAAGGTAAACGCCTGTTAATCCACGGGTCCTTCCGGTTTTTCCTCCATCCGCTAACAAGATCATAACCCTCTTCCAGTTTCTCCAGCAATATAGGGATGTCAGCAGGATCATTCTGGAGATCCCCGTCCATCAGGACAATTATGTCCCCCCTTGTATGATCTATCCCTGCGGAAATGGCAGCTGTCTGACCGAAATTACGGCCAAGTTGAATAACAGTTACAAGTTGATCATTGGTAGCAATATCCCGAAGAATATCCGGTGTGTTATCGCGGCTTCCATCATCCACAAAAATTATTTCATAATCCAAATCCGTATCATAAAGTACTCCTTTAAGCTCCTCATAAAGACCCTCCAGGCATTCCTCCTCGTTGTATACCGGTATTACCACTGAAATCGAGTTTTTAGTCTCATTTTCGGTTTTCATGCTATTCCTTTTCGCTTTGCATTACAAGGTTCAACCCTGGGTAACAAAACCCCGGGGCATCCCAACCCTTAGCCATTGTTTTTGATTTTCCGCGCTGAATTCCATCAGAAATAACACCCTTTCCGGTTCCATGGAAATCCCCTGAGATGTATAAAAGGACCTTTGATAAGAATAACTGTTAATGTCTGCCGAACTTATTTTTTGGCGATTATTTTTCCCAGTCTCCAGTATATGTATTCTTGCCTTCGCCTGTTTTGACTTAACTGCATTCAGGGAAAAATATATCCTTTTCCCGCGTATCTGTTTCAAGGGAACACGGCACCCCATCATAAAAGCATGGTTCAAGCCTTTATCTTGCGGCACTATCAGGAAGGATCCACCCGATTTACGAATAACGAAATCACCCTGTTTTCTAAGCATAATAAAGGGAAATTCGTCATCCCTGGAAAGCCTTATTTCCGTAAAATTTTTGGAAGTCTCTATCTCAGCCTGTTTACGCCTCCAAACTTCATAGGGACCAATAGTCTTGATCTTTCTGTAGTTGCGCTCCATGAAGGCATTGATAGGCTGTAACCATGGAAACGGATTAAAATACTGGGCTCTGAAAACCTCGGGAAGAACACCTTTCTCGGAAGAAGAAGAAGGGTAGAGGGGCGACAAGTAGGCCCTTACCGCATAATCCGGTGTGCGTCCGCTTTCAATCATTTCGTTGACCATTTGCTGCCGCAGGCCCAAAGGAAACGCCGGCCATATCCAGGTACTGTTTATAGAAGGGCGGGTATCTGTCAAGAAATTCAGTCCAGGTATATGATAATAATTAAGTAGAAAATCGCCTGGATTTAACTTATGCCTTAAAAATTCCAAGAGTGAGTCAAGGTCCTCGACCACATGGCCCGGTGCGGAAATACCCTTCAACTTTGGGTGCTTAAAACTGGCATCAAGTTCTGCAAGGGACCCGCCACCCGGAACGTGGCCCCAGTGTGTATACAGTCCTCCTGCAAATAATGCAAATACCACTGCATAGGCGGGCAACATTCTGTATTTAGAGGAGTTAGCCAAATACCTGTACAGCAGCACCCCTCCTATCATAATCACCGGGGCAACACCGAAAATTCCCTTAACCAAGGAGACAGTTGATGAAATGCTCTGGGTCGCCATGTGAATAACACCCCACCCTGCTCCCAAAAAGGCTACCGTATGCCAGCCTTTATCCCAGATTATCCTTCTTTTTTTGACTTCAAAGAGGAAAACTGCAAATAAATAAAAAACAACTACATATGCCAGGCATAAAAAATGGTAATGGGCTTCCGACCAATTCCGGTTCCGGAAATCGAAGGGATAGGTTAACAGACCAAATATTACTGCCCCTGAAATAAAAGAAAAAACGATCCAGTAAATACCGGGTTTATTCCTGATCATCTTTGCAATTGCATAAATCAAGGCAAAAACTAATGCCCAGCTTACAAAAGGTCTCCAGAGCCAAAAAATGTGCCTTATCTCGTCGGTAAAATTCCTCAAGAGACCTCCGCCGGATCCATTGCCTGTGCTAATAGCCCCTACAGCACTGGAGCTTTCGGCAAGCCACACAGATAAAGGTAAAAACCATGCACGCAGTACTATGGAGCAAAGTATTGAGACAAACAAGATGGTCAAAGCGGTCTGGAAAACAGGATCCGTTTTGGCATTAATTCCTTTTCTTGCAAGCAAGACAACTGCGAAAACAACAGGTACAAGTAGCAAAGTAATCAAGGAAAGATTGGCGATATTTGAAAGGGCCAAACATATTCCGGCTGCAAAAGATAAAACAAAACGAAGACCCCATCTGGATACCTGCATACCGAGAAGCCACAATCCGAGGGAGAATACAGAAAAATTTCCGGCCAAGGTATCATATGAAAAGGTGGGCATATGGGTTGTGGGGTAACATACAGCTCCTGAAATAAAAACCACCAATAATAAAGGGGAATAGTACGAAAGCACTATAGCAAGAGGAATAAAGCTAAGCATGTGTGCCAATTGACTCAAAAAACGTATCTGGAGCCAGTTTATTCCCGGAAAAATCTCATAAATAATCCGCGCAATAGAAGCAAATTGAGTTGCGCTCGCCTTGTGGTCATTTACTAATGCCTTGTCACCCATGGCCAAACGGTGAGCAGCAGTAATATGGTAACCCTCATCCGTCATGGTATGGGTCAGGGAAAACCCGTGGGTGCTTTTGAGATAACCATACAGGCAACAAATAAATGCAACCAAAAAAATAGCAAAATACTGCAGTAACTTCTTGATATTATCTCTAGAAGATTTCATTCAAAAATAGATCTTTACGGTGTTCTGCTTTAATGGTCCTGGCCAAATTCCTTCTGAGAGAGGTCAACTGTCTTCGGAAAAAATATTTTTGTTTTAAAAGGAGGCAAAATTTTTCACTAAGCCGCCGAGGTTTGTTAATGGTGGTTTCGACTCAGGTTCTGAGTGAAAAATGCCACCAAGTCATCAAGTTCACGTTCAAGGACCTTCAAACTATCTTCTCCTTTTTTCCAATAGTAATTTTGCTCTCTTATCGTGGAATTTATTCCCATAACATCCATTTTCTTTTTAAGGACGGGGGCCAATGCGGACCTGCTGTAAACAATAAAAACCGGTGGATCCGTTTTGTCAATAAATGAAATTATTTTAGACTCGTCGAATAGTTTGTGTATATTTTTATTTTCATTGCTTTTTTCTACAAAGCGCAAGACAGGGTAAATCATTGCGGGAATATATTTGACCGTAGGCTCATAGGCCGCCGCAAAGGATAGCCCCGGTGATTTCCTTTCAGGATCGTCGTTTCTATACATCTCCTTCAAATCATCACCAAAACCAATCAACAATGCAATAGACCCTCCGACCCCCTCCCCCAAAATACCATATCTCTCGTTATCAAGATTAAATCTGTGTGTGTTGGAATCTACAAATTTAACTGCTTGAAGGCATGATGTTACCGGGCTTAAAGGGCTGTGCTTGCTGCTGGGCAAAGTATAATCAATAGCAACAAAGGATATTCCGGCCTCAAGGCACTTGGTCATTAAAAGAGGAAATCCAAATTCCTTGTTTCCAATGGGAAATATTCCCTTATGGATAAAAAGGGCCCATGGAGTGGGTTTTTCGGATTTCAACGACCAAATATCAAATGAATGATATTTATCATGGGGGCCATATTTAAGATCCGGAAAATATTCAACTTTAATTTCCCTTCCCTGGAAATTTTTCAAAGAGGGCAATGGATTATCTTTTTTCTCTCTTGCAATCTTTCCTTTTGCAGTTAACGACTTCCTCAAAAAGCCTACTGCGTCTTCTATTCCCATGTCATGGGCCTCTCTGATGCTTACTTCTTTTTTATTAAAATACCCGACCAGTGTACGGACAGTACATAGAACTCCAAAATTACGATATTTTCTTGCCAGAATAGCTCCCATTTTTGGGTTATGTAGAGTGCCCTGCCGGTTCGTGTAAAATAAAAATACGGGGGGGTCATTTCTGTCTGCATGAGAGACGGGGGATGCCTCCTTAAAAAGCCTGCCGGCAAGAGATGTATTAAATTCCTTCGGGCCAAGGCTGCCAAAGAGTGCCCGGACAGCCGGCTCCCTTAATGGCTCTCCTCCTATCTCCTTTTTGATGACTTGAGGGTCATAGGTAGACTGTGCGTCTATGCCTACGATTGCCTGTAAACGTGATGACTGTCTCTCGATCGGGTCCTTACTTTTCAAATTTGCAAGGTCTTCATGAAGCCCTACCCAGAGAGCTATACCGCCACCGCAGGAACCTCCTATACCTGCAAATCTTTCAGTATCCAGATTCCATTTTTTGGAATGAAATCTCAAAAATTGTACGGCCCTGGCTCCATCCAGCATCGGTCCCGGATAAGAACCATCGGGGGCCTTTGTGTATTCTACGCTGGCAAGTGAGATGCCGGCCCTAAGGCATCGAGCCAGCAACCCGTAATAAATACGGCGCCTGCTACCCATTTCAAAACTACCCCCGTGAAAGAAAACCGCCAACGGAGTCGGCACATCCGAATTTATGACAAACAAATCCAATCTATTATATTTTTTATCAGGCCCGTACTGCAAATCAAGGTGCATACTAAATGAAACCGGATTCTCCTTTGGTTCAGGAGAAGGCACAACCGATTGGCCGGTATTGTGTTCTGCCTTTACTGGCGAATTTGGCCCCTGCCTTTTTGGATAATCCTTCACAAAAGGAGTGTTAAACTCTTTATGTTTAAAAAAGTGACCAGATAAAAAGAAAAAACAGGTAAGCATTGCACCAAGTGCAACAATAACCGCCAAAAACACTATTTTACTCTTTTTCTTCATTTTACAATCAAATATTTAATAACGCAGCTGACTTCTTCAAGGTAAAGCTAAAGGCAAGCAATGCAAAAAGGGTTAAAATGGAGACCAATCTGACAAGTATTCCAAGCGAAACGGCCGTATCTTGATCCATGCCTATAAGCAATAACAATCCTGCAAGAGTCGCCTCCTTCAGGCCAAATCCCCCAAAGGTATTTATTGGTATTATGGTTAACATATTCATTGCGGTTCCGATGAATACCGCCTGGACAAAGGTAATCGGATTGCCAAACGCAATAAAGACCAAATAAAAAAACAAAAATGTAGATAACCACATCACTAAAGTGTGAAATATTATTCTCAGATACATGGCAGCACTTTTAGCTTCCTGAAGTGAATCAACAGTGTCGTTCAGGAGCCCCTGGATCCTATTTACAATTCTCCATTTTGTCCTCTGCCCCAGGTATTCCGCACACCTGGAAAGGCCCCTTGCCATGAAGTCGCTGAAAAATATAAGCAAAATCAAAAAAAAGGGAATAATGAACAAAACAGTTTCCCCTCTTGCGTTAATAACATCCATTGCTATTGTGCTGGTAAACAAAAAACATATGGATAAAAGGAATATATCATTCAAGCGAGTAAGGATAACTGAACTCAATCCGGTTCCTATTGGCCTTCCGAATGTACGCCTCAACAAAAGCGGATAGCTCAACTCCCCGGTTCCCCCTGGCAGCATGGCAGTCATAAAATTGTAAACCGAGGTGACATAAAACAGGTCTAAAAAACCGGGCCGTTTCTCTTCCAAAAGCAGGGAAAACCTGAGGCTCCTGACTGCGTTGCTCGCAAAATAAAAAATCACTGCAAGTGCGATAAAGGAAAACCGTGCTTTCTTACTCAGATAAATAAGATTGGAGACTCCCGCCTTGTTTAACAAAATAATTATAATCAGGGCGGGAATAAGCATACCGGCTATCCATTTTGCAATTATTTTTCTATTCCTCAAGGGAACGTTCCCCTTTTGGGCGGCATGGTGTTCCGGAGGCAATTTTCAGTGCAGGGATATCCCGGGTTACCACGGAATTGGCACCTATTACCGCGCCTCTCCCAATTCTAACTGAATCTGCGATAATGGCATTAAAACCCAGAAATACATCGTCCTCGATAACCACGGGGCCGATTTTGTGATGGTGGGGCGGCTGGACCTTATCATAAAAATGGGTCAATACCCTTACCCCTTCCGTAAAATATACGTTTTTGCCTACACTGATAAGATGAGGGTTTAACTCGTCAAAATAAACATTGCTTCCTATAAATACACTTGCCGGATCAGAAAATTGGACACCCATGCATGAAACGAGCTTTGTTCTAAGCCTGGGATGCAACAAGGATATGCGGGATATAGTTCCAAGCAGCTTGTTGAATATTCTTCTCGGCCTGGAAAGAAGGGACAAAAAACCCTTTTTCCAGACCTTTTCTATGATCCTGTGTTCAGGCATCTCACCTCACTTTGATTTCTGGTAACTTTTATTACGCCGCATTTTTATTATTCGAGGCCTTTGTACAACTCTTGTTTTTTAAAGATCTATTATCTTTTTAATCGATTCGATTTCCCGCGGGGATAACTCTTTCTTCCACTTGCTGTAGTTGCCCTTCATTAAATGAGGTGGTTTCCTGAGATCACCGTAGTCAAATTCTTTGTCAATAAATTTCAGCAAGGATGTTATGGTTTTCCGGGGATAGTCTAAAAGATCCTCATATTTCAAACCGAACACGCTACCGCCCCTTGAAGGCAGGCTGGCGCGCACTGCAGATACGCACTCCCTCCACTGATATGCATTAAATTCCAGAAGAGATGATGACTCCAGCTTATTTCTCCAACCGGCAAAGCGAGGGCCCCACCCTACAAATCCGTTCCATCTCCTTCGATTATAATGGTTCTCCGGCCTTACCGAGAAACCCCTTAATTCGAATAACAATGCCTGGAGCCTATGTTTAAAAATCGGCTGCATTCCTACAAGTTCACGCACAGGGTCCCATACCCTGGTGAAATTCATACCCCTACCAGGAGATTTTCCTGACCTGTACACCTCTATCCTTTTCTGCCATTCCTTCCGGATAGACAATACGGCATCCCCGGGGTCTCGTATTACATGGATGAATTTGGCCTCCGGAAAAACCGCCCTGATAAAAGGAATCCTGAGGCTGTTTCTGGGGGATTGGTCCACAACGTATTTTGCACCTGTCCTTTGCTTGAAGAATAAAAAGGACCTTCTAATATATTTTATAATTTCGGGTTGGGCATCACTTTCCGTTAAAATATCGTCCTGCCTGTCCCTGAAGTATCGCTCCCACATGAAATAGGGCACGAACCACGTGCTTATTCCGGGATGGGAATCAAGGATCTTTCCTGTAATAGTAGTACCGGAGCGGGGAGATCCGACAATAAACAGATATTCAGACATTATCTTTCCCCCCGGTTCAAATTCAGGTGTGGGCTCCGGTAAAGATGCTTTAAGGTATGGAAATATACCTGTTTTGTCTCCAGAAAATCCAAATCAAAGGTTATGCAACAAAGGGACCTGTCATCAATAAAATCCTCTATCGCCCCAAACCGCAAGGGCATTCGAAGTATTTGCTCCAAAAAATTTACATACCTCCTTGAACCTATCCGCCACGGATGAAATAAAAGGACCTGACCGGGCCCTGCAAAACTTTTCCAGGCCTTCCCAATGCATAATGTATCAACAATGCCCTCTGATTGAATTACCTGGTAATCCATAGGTCTTGTTACCGGGATTTTCCATAACCCCCTGTTGTAAAAAGCCTTTTTCCCGGGATCGGAGCTTGTATAAACCAGGCCGCAGTCTCGGCATGCTTGGTCTGATTGCTCATTGGAGACCAGGTACGGCGCCCTGAACCCGCAAATCCTGGAATACCTTTGCAGCTTTTGCAGGCTTCTTGCAATCTGATAACGTGCCTTTTTCCTGCTAATTTTGGCAAAGCTGATGTGTTTATGGGAATGGGATGCAATTTCATGACCTGATTTATCGATCTTTCGCAGTATATGATCATTCCTTTTATTGACATACTCTGTTGTAACAAAGAATGTAAACCTGGCGGAAAACCTGTCACCCAGGTTTAGGATTTGATCTATTTTTTTTTCAAGGGGCTGAAAATCGAGAAATTTGTCCCTTAATTCGTGAAGGATAATTACAGGATTCAATGCCATATTCTATTCGTTTTTTGATTTATCCGTTTTTTCCGGGTTCCCTTTGCCGGATAAATCTTCAACCTTGTAATTCAGTATGGCGATCTCCTGGACCAATTTTGAAACATTTCTCTGTATCTTGTCCAACCGGGAATTAAGGTTAAAAATGATGGCAAAAAGAATAAATAAAGAAACCACCATAATGAAGAACATCCTGTTTTCCATCTGTGCAAGATGCATGGCCGCATTCAGCAGGCCGGGGAACAGGGAAAAAAAGCCGATACCCGCCCACATTAAAAGCCAGACAAGCGCAGACCGAATACCTATTGCCTCTCTTTTGACACGGATAACAGTTCTTACTATTTCCGCAACAGCGACAAGGGCAAAAATAATAGTAATGGTTGTTATTTTCATTGTCTTATCTGCTCCCTGTATGTTCTGTCCATGATTGTCCTTGATATGGCCTTTAATACGCCGAATCCGTATCTAAACAATCCCTTGTAGGAATTACCTGCAGTCCGGTCCTTGAGTCGAACCGGCACCTCCTCCACCTTCAGCCCTGCAGCAGCAAAGCGGATAAACATCTCGGCCGCGATGTACTGGGGTTCAAGCATATCGTCGAGAAGGGGCGCTACCCTTAACAAGGAAGACCTTCGAAAGGCTCTAAAACCGCACATGGCATCGGTCATTTTATACCCTGTAAGCCGGTTTATTACCCATGTAAAATGCGGGAGAAATGTTTTCCGGAAAAAAGGTGCATTGGGGTGATTGTAACCCAAAACCCTGGACCCGACAACGATATCCGCCCCGGTCTCTTTCATTTTTTCAACAAGCACCGGAATTTCCGCCGGATCATGCTGGCCGTCGGCATCCATTTCTATTATCACATCGGCCTTCTCCATAAGGGCAGCCTTGAAACTGGTTAAAACCGCATAGCCCTGTCCCAGGTTCATCGGGTGCTGTAAAACCCCGGCACCCAAAGACCTGGCAATATCCGGTGTGCCGTCCGTGGACCCGTCATCCACAAGAATGCAGGAATACCCTTTTCTTTTAATAACTTCTAATATACCACCGATATTTACGGCTTCATTGAGCGCAGTTAGTGTAACCAGTACTTCCATTTACTGCTCACTTTTTTGATTCCGTGCTCTCACCTGAGCCCTCATCTATTTTTAAATGTTTCTGTGCAATTGTTAACCTTTTTTTCACTAATTCGGCCTTGGGGTGCTCCGGTTCCCTTTGAAGAAGCTCTGCCAAAAGCTCCTTGCCTTTCTCGTACTCACCTATCTCCACATAAAGATTCCCCAGCATATACAAGGTAGGAGTATATGCACTGTTAAGATTGTAAGAATTGTTTAAATAAGTAAGTGCAGTTTTCCCATCTCCTCTTTCCAGTGCCAGGCGTCCCATGTTGAAATAGGCCTGGTAAAGAAATTGCAGGTCCCCGGTCTCAATACATTTTTTGTAATACCCCTCAGCCTCTTCACCGTCTCCCCTTTTGGCAAAGATGGTACCTATGTTCAAAAGAGAATTGGCATCCCGGGGTTCGATTGAAAGCGCCTTTTTATAAAGCTTTAACGCCTCATCAAGGTTTCCCTGTCTTTCCTCAAGACTGGCCAGATGCTTGTATGCCTTTAGATTGGTCTCCTGCTCGCCCCCGAGGGCTTTGAGAAATGCTTCCCTTGCATTATGATAATCACTCCCTGCAACCGCATACAAGGAACCAAGATAAAAATACCCCTTATAAAATCTCTCACTTTCCTCTACTGCCATTTTTGCATAACGGATGGCCTCCTCGATCCTATCCATCAAGTAATAAAGCTTGGAAAGTCTATAATAAACAGCGTATTTGTTTTCTTCCACCCGGAATTCGAGGGCCTTTAAATAATACTTCTCCGCCTTTTCATATTCCTTCAGTTCTTCGTGATTTATAGCCAGTGAGGCAAACAACTGAGAGGCCTTCTGCTTGCTCCAATTAGGTATATTTTTCATGGCCTGTTCCAGGTAAAAATTGGACTTTCTGTACTGACCCAACTGCCTGTAGGCGGTTGCCATGTTGAGGTGTACCGCTATCATATCGGGATCAGTCTCCAGGGCGCGGTAAAGCACGGCCAAAGCTTTACGGTTCATTCCCCTTCGAAGGTATTCCTTTGACAGGTTTATCATGATACGCCCGGAATCAGGATCCAGCTTTAATTCCGCCTCCCACAGCTTGTGGGCGCTGTTCCAGACATCATTCCTCAGGTAGGAGGAGAAGCCAAGCAGGGCCACCACAATGGTAACACCGGCAACACCCGGTGAAGAAAGCCTGAAGGATTTTACAGAGCGGACCTTCTCCGTACCCCAGAAAATGACACCCCCTATAAGAAATGTGCCGGGCAAGTAAAGCCTGTGGTGATATACCAATTGAAGTGGAATAATAGTCTGTTCCACCAGAAGATTCAGCAACAACCAAAACATGCCAAAGGACAGCAGTTTTTGTTTCCTTCTGAGGGCATAGGCAAGGTAGATAAAAAAAGCCAGGAAGAAAAACGACGGTATAGTGGTCCAGGGCTTCCACAGGGAAGTGGAATGCTCTATAAAACTTGGATCCGTGCAGATTCTATGGGGCCTGGGCCAAAAGATAAGACTCAAGTAATATATAAGTATTCTTGGCTGACTAAGCAACCGCTGGTACATATCGAAATCATACCTGCCATAATTCTTTCCCAGCAGGTGTACAATGGTATTCCCCTTCCATAAGACAATAACGAATATTAAAACCCCGAAACCCAACAAGGTTTGTATGATTCTCTTGTTTTTTAAAGGATCCCTGGAAAAGCGTAGATCCCAGTAAAAATAGAATACATAAAGAAATATGCCGGCCGGGATCATCGCGGAGGTTTCCTTGGTGCCCAGGGCAAGTATTGTTACAAATATACAGAATCCATAAAACATCCATTTCTTTGTCCCTTTCCTGTCTCGCCCCAAAATATATAAGCCCAGCGCAGCAAGGTAAAACATGCCTGCAAGGCTTGACATGCGCTGAATAACATATGTTACGGCACTTGTCTGCAAGGGATGCAGGGCCCATGCAAGGGCACCGAAAAACGCCACACCCTTTAAATAAAGCCCGTCTTTCTCCGAGACTTTTTTAATTATTCTTATACTGTGAAGCAGGATTAAATAAAGGATGAATGCCGAACCCATGTGGATAATAACGTTGGTCAACCTGTACCAGTAGGGCTTCAGCCACACGAAAAAATAAGTGAGGGAAACGGTCATCATGGCAAACCAGCGGGTTGGGATACGGTCCTTAAATGGCTCTGTCACCCATTTTTTAAAGTCGAATTCCTTCATATGAACATGGTGGTTGTTTACTATCCACAACCCGTCATCCAATTGAAAATTAGCGGATAGGCAATCCTTGTAGCAAAGCCAAATGCTGATCGATAATAATATTGCTACCAGAATATGAAACCACGCCGGATAATTTTTAAAATTTTTAATTCGGTTAATTATTTCCATCCAGTTCGTCCTCTATAAAAAACAAAAAGCTAATTAAAAAGGTCTTCATGTTTTCGAATTCCCAAATGATATTTTCTCAATTATTGAATATATAAAACATCTCTTATGTATTTGACTTTTATTAATTTCTCAATTAAAAGTAAACCCTTATTAACAAAATCCTAAAGGAGAATCAAATATGAAAAAATCTCTCCTCCTAATTTTATTCTTGGTTTCGGCCTCAGCCTGTCTTCCTTTGGAGTATAGTCACAAGATAAAAAAATCAGGGCCGGTCATACTGCCAGGGGGCCATACACGGCCTGTGACAAATATCGAGTTTTCTTCCTCGGGCCGTTACTTCGCCACGTCATCCTACGACAGGGTAGTAAAGGTATGGGACAGCGAGTCCTATAAGGTAATAGCAAACCTCTGGGGGCACGAGCGCGCCGTGTTCGGCCTTGCTTTTTCTACGGACGGTAAAATACTTGCATCGGCAGGTGGTGACGAGACCATTAGATTATGGGACTGGAAAAATTGCAAGCTACTGAAACAGCTTAAAGGCCACAGTAAGGCTGTCGGTCCCTTGAAATTTCACCCCAACGGCAAATTTATCATCTCAGCAGGCGACGACCGCACTATATGCATCTGGTCCTATCCCGAATTTCAACTCCTTAAAAGATTAAAGGCCCACAAGAGGCCTATTCTAACCCTTGACCTCACACCGGACGGGGAATACCTGCTTTCCTCCGGCTTTGACGGCCGGGTAATTGCATGGCGCTGCGAAGACTGGGAGGAGTTCCGAAGCTGGCAAATGCCTGCTCCTGTAACGGGTATCTCTTTTAACGAAAGCGGCAATCTTTTTGCGGTGTCTCTCTGGAATAAGACCGTTCAAATCCGTAGATTCCCGGAAGGAAGCCTGAAAAAGGTGCTTAAAGGTCACTCCGGGCCTGTAAAGGGGGTTTCCTTCTCACCCCATTCCCCCCGCATGGCATCAGTATCCTGGGACGGGTCATTGAGAATATGGGACATATCCACCGGAAAACAAACAGGGATATATTATCCGCAGAAAGGCCAGGAACTACTTGCAGTGGCCTTTAATCCTGTAAAACCCAATCAAGTACTTGCCGGAGGCTGGGATTATAAAAGTTCCCCGGAACGGGTAAAACATACCGACCCCTCAACCTCACTGAGCGTATGGGATATTGACAAAAACACACTGGTAAAAAATCTATCTTGCCAGGTAAGTCCAATTTTATGTGCTGAGTTCAACCCTGACGATAAGATACTGGCGTGCGGCACCCAGCAGACAGGGTTACAATTATGGGACGTCAAATTCGGGGAAGACGTATCTCTTGACCTTAAAAAGGTTATCGGGTATCACGACCCTATTTACAGCCTTTCCTTTCATCCAAAAAAACCATATCTGGCGCATACAACCGTTGACGCACAGGTTCATATCTGGAACCTGGAAAAATTACAAAAAGAGCGTGTCATAGATCTTCAGCACTATATAGAGAACAATCCGGTTTTAACCTCCCTAGATTTCTCATCAGATGGCAAAATTCTTGCCGCCGGTGGTGATAAAAAAATTTTTCTTATTGACTTGGAGTCCGGTGGAATCCGCCACCATTATAAAGGCTTTACCGGAAGGAATCGCTGCCTTGTTTTTCATCCCCATAGAAAAATAGTAGCAGCTTCTTACCACAATAAAATAAAAATATGGAAATCCCACCGGGACGTCAAGTGGGGCCAGCTCTATAAAACACTTACAGGTCATAAAGGTGAAATTACGGCACTTGGTTTCAGCCCTGATGGTAATTACTTATGCACCATAGATGAAAAGGGCTCAGTAAAAATATGGAATCCCTTCAAGGGTACTGAAGGAACCGAACTTGTTTCCTGGCAGCTTTCTTACCAGAACCATGCCCTAAAGGGGAAAATTGTTGCCTACCACCCTGAAGGCGGATATTTGGCAGCAGGTTCATATACCGGAGAAATAGCAGTTTATCATCTTATGAAATTAAAACCCATAAAGGTAATAAAGGCGCACAAAGACTTTATCGGAGACCTGGAATTTTCCTCCGACGGGCAGCACCTCTTCTCCACCGGCAGGGATAATACCCTAAAGGTCTGGCGTTTTCCCGAGATGGATCTTATTAAAACAGCAGCCGGTACGTTTAATGCCGAGGAAATCGTTATTGGACCCGGCAACCCCGTTTTTTAAGCAAGCTCATAGCTTAGTTCTAACACTTTACTTTTTTCAAGGAATCCCGGTTAAGGATGTTGATGGACTTGGGTAGAATCAAATAACCGAAAACGGCAAGCTATGGCCCCTGCATTCAATGGGGCCCAAGTATTGGCTTCGCCTAACCTATTTTCTGAAGATATTGTTCCTTTTCCCAGCTTCAAGGCCCCGGGCCGATCCCTTCAGGAAGGCACCACCATCTTTTTTGGATGAGAAAAAAATTCATATTTTTCAAGGGCCTCTTATCATTCAGCGAAGAGATTTTATTTCTTGATGGCCGCTACCCCAAGTCTTTCGCTGTCCAATAAATGACCCTTGAACCTATAAAAGAAAGGTAGAGTGTCACCTTTAGGAGAAGAAAACGTTATCCGCGAAAGTATTCAAAGCCAAGATTGAGGCCTTTTAAAAAATCAAAGTCCACTGATGTAAACGGCAGGGTTATTTACCTTTTATACATGCCCAAACTCTGTGTTATTGAAGGTTGTATGTATCGATATTGTTTGATTAAAGCCTAATCTGGAAGGTGTCTATATGTCTATATTTGGCATGAGATTATTAATTTAACACACAAGGCATGAGAAAGGCCGTACCGCTTTTATAAAAGCGGTACGGCCTTTTTATAATTTTCGTTTCTATTTTAGTTGATCCACTTACCTGCAGCCGCTACACCAGCTGGCTGATCGGAGTCATACAGATGCATGGGGATATTAAACCATGTATCCGCAAATTTAGCATTTATGACACCTGTCACATTTGCGGGCTGCGTGTGTAGCCTGAATTCTATCCAACCGTTATAGTTGCCTTGACCTAATCCCAGAGCGCCATCTACATCCTGTTTGTTGATGGCCAGCACTCCGTATGCGGGAATAGTCTCACCGTAGGTAGTCCAGCTTCCCTGGGTTGTGGCAGTACGGTCGTGGTAACGAAGCTCTACTGTAACCGCCTGACCCGAATCATTGCTGAACTTGTAGTACATGTTCTGGCTCGTTACTGAATCGTACCTCATGTAATTGGCCCTAAACAAGGTGCCGTTTTGGGTCAGATTAAATGCTGTACCGTAATTCCCGAGATCCCGTGTTCCATTTCCGGTAGCTGTAAGCCCCAATTTTACGCTGTTTATGTTTATTGTTCGAGGCCTCAACTGGGTGTTACCAGATGCAAGGAGTGAAATATTAAAATTAATATCTGTATTATTCATCCCTACCTTTGCTGTTGCGATAAGAGCAAGGTTTGCAGCTGATAAAGTATATACAGCATTGGATGCGCTTCCAAGTCCTTTGGTAATAGCTCCGCCGTTTCCTGTGAACGCTACGGATGCAAGACCTGCAAATGCATACTGGTTGTCGTTCAAGGTCAACTCAAGCTGATCGCCTGCCCTAAACGTAGGAGCATTGCACAGGGGCCCTGCAAATTGATTTCCGCTGTCTATCCGGAACGCGTGAGGCCCTGCTATCCTCGTGGACCCTGAAAACAACTGTGCAACATGATTAATGGCATCTATTGTCGCGGTAGCCGCCCCGGCATTTGAATTAGAATATTGATACAGGGTCCTAACCAAAGGATCAGCATCCGGCGGATCCACAGTACCCAGACCACTTGTGAGAAGAACTCCTGTCAGGTTTATGGTTTGTTCTCCCACCACAGAAGCTACGTCTACACAGAGTCCAGTGCTTCCGAAAAGCACACTGTTGCTCCCCATGATTTCTATAGTATCGCTTTGCACTATATCGTTCGTATTCAACTGAACGATCATGGTGGGCTTGCTTACTCCATTCATTGCCAGGGTAGACACACCCCCTGCCACAGAGTATTCGAAATACCAGGTACCTGCAAATCCGCTTCTGCTTCCTGCAGCAGTAGGCAAGGTCAGCTTCATCCGGTTTCCGGAGGCATAATTTTGACCGGCAATCCAATTTATTAACTGGCCTCCCTGTAATCTCGCTCCACCACTTCCGGCAGCAGCAGCCGGAGGTCCAACCTTTTGAGTTCTTTCAGCGGGAACTGTAACCATAGCAGCAGACGCATCTAAATTCACCGCTGCCTGGGAACCTGCTACCATTCCCAAGATAAAACCAACGGCTATCAAGGGAACTATCATAAATTTTACATATTTCCTCATATCTCTCCCTCCTAAAATTTTTTCCTATATATAGGGTCTTGTCAAGATGAACTCTAAAACTTCTAAGTTTCTGTCTCTTGTTCACCTCCTTTCAACTAAGATTTGATATAATAAATTCTTAAGACAATGTTTAATCAACAGCATCAGTTTCTGCTCTTTACCTTTTTTAACCCGCTGATGTCAAGATTTTTTTTGCATTACAGCCATTTTTTTCGTTCTGAAGACTTTTTAACAGGTTCAAGGTTCAAGGTTCCGGGTTCAGGGTTCAAAGTTCAAGGTTCAAGGTTCAGGGGCCCTCAAGTTGATGGGCTGAGGGCTGAAGCAAGGAAAATATTTAAAAATATATTTTTTTTAAAACCGCCTTTTCCAGCCCGCCTCCAGCCAGGATGAATAATTAAAATTTAAAATAGGATGACACGCTTCGAGAAATTTGTAAAGTTATTTTTTTCTTGTTGATAGATTTTTGTCACCGGTTTTAACTTTCACCGCAGAGCCGCTGAGGGCGCCGCGGGCGATAACCTTAGTTGATATAAAATCCGATACTGTTATTTCTTTTTAACCGCCCGGCCCGAAAAGCGGACCTTGCCCGCCTACGGCGGATAAAATTACCGGGATTAGGGGGATTTATTTCCCCTGGGCGATGCTGCCCAAGGGGAAACCACATGCTGCTGGTGCAGCAAGGGAAGGTTTTAAGGGCTTCCTTCTCCTCTGTGTCCTCTGCGTCTCGAGCGAAGCGGGCGGTGTGGGATTTGGGTCTTTTATTTCACCGCAGAGCCGCTGAGGGCGCTGAGGATGATATCATTGAGTGATATATACTGCTATTTCTTTTTAACCGCCCGGCCCGAAAAGCGGGCCTTGCCCGCCTACGGCGGATAAAATTACCGGGATTAGGGGGATTTATTTCCCCTGGGCGATGCTGCCCAAGGGGAAACCACATGCTGCTGGTGCAGCATGGCGGGAAAAAAGCCACCTTGCCTGTCCCTGGCATCAAGCAGAACTTTGCAGCAAGTATGGGCCATATAAAATGTTTCGTTTTTTGCCTTCTCGCCCCAGGCGAGATGAGGCTTTGCCCGCTGGGAGTATCGCCAGCGGGCGAATAATCCTGGTTATCCCCTTACTCAAGCGAGCCTGAGCAAGGTCGAAGGGGAGCGGGCGGTTAAAGAGAAATTTAAAAGTAAAAAGCATTGTAACCGCCCGGCCCGAAAAGCGGGCCTTGATTACCGGGATTAGGGGGATGTTTTTTGTCCCTGGGCGACGGTCCCCAGGGACAAACCTCAGCTGCTTTGCAGCATTCCTGTTGACCCCGGAGGAACAGGCTTCTTATTCCACAGGGCGGAGAATGGCGGAAGGCTAAAGTCCCCCGATCCTGCTTGAAAATTATTCTTAAGGGAGCTGGGTTGAAGCTTTTGTTATATAAGCCAATCAAGGAAACGACCTGTATATGTTTTTTCGATGGGCAATTCGATTACAGACTACAAGCTTTTTCCGCTTATCTGCCGTAATAGCAATTCTATACTGTCCGATTCGAATCTTGTATTTTCCAGGATACCCCTTCATTTGTTCAACATACCCTAGATTAAAAGGGTTCTCACATATGAAATCCTCAAACACCACCTTCTCCGCCTGCACCCGGACGCTTTCTGGAAGCCTGGAAAGCTCCTTTATGAAGCGCTTCTTGTATTCAACCTTCCACATCTTTTTTCAGTGACTGATATAGTTGTTTTGCCTCTTGCACTGAAAGTCTTTCGTCATCAGCTACCTCATCCATCATCTTTGCCAATCCATAGTTCTCTATGACCTCTTCCATGCGTTCGAATTCCTCGATAGGAATCTGAACTGCTATTGGTTTCTGATTCTCATCAAAAACAATGTTTTTATGAATTTCAAGCATGTTAGACCTCCTAAATTTTAGTCTAATGTATCAATGCTGCTTCCCCTCAGGCCAAAAGTTGGATTATAGGTTCTGGTTACTTGTTGCTGGTCTCTGGTTTCTGGCTTCTGGTTGCAAATTTCACCGCAGAACCGCTGAGGGTACTGAGGATGATATCATTGAGTAATATAAGAAATTCAATATGTTATCTTTTTTAAACCGCCCGTTCGCTGAGCTCACTTGCCCGCCTACGGCGGATAAAATTACCTGGATTAGGGGGATATCTTTTGTCCCTGGGCGACCCCAGTGAAACACGCTTCGCTGAGGCTAGCGCCTGTTTCACAGGGCAAGCTCTCCTTGAGGGCAAAGCCCGGCTGCTTCGCAGCAAGGGAAGGTTTTAAGGGCCTCCTTCTCCTCTGTGTCCTCTGCGTCTCGAGCGAAGCGGGGCGGTGGGAGTTGGGTTTGTTAGTTAACCGCAGAGCCGCGGAGATCGCTGAGGATTTTTATGAAGCCATCGAATATCGACTCTTATAATCTTTCTTTCCAATAGTCAGGATCGCGCCGCAAATGCATAACAGCAAGTATTAAAATTTCGTTCCCTTCTTCAGTATAAACCAAGCCGTAAGGAAAGCGCTTGGTTTGGCAGCGGCGAATTTCTTCTTCAAGGATAGGCCAAGCTTTCGGAAAGCTAAGAATGTTTTCGATAGTGGAGTATACTTCGATGGAAAAATCATATCCTAGGCCTACTTCGCAAGCCTCATAGTAATCGATGGCGTTGAGGAACTCAGTCTCAGCTTCAGGGTGGAAAGTGTAGTTCACTTACCAAATCGCTCCCGGACCTTGGCAAATACCTTTTCACCTGCAACAGGCTTAACCTTGCCTGAACGAATTTCTTGTAGCCGGCGTTTTGCGATCCCTGTCCATTTTTTGTCGATATCTCGGTCCGGCGGGTTAAGGCTTTTTAGCAAAGAGTCAACTATAATTGCCCGATCCTCGACCGGAAGAGATAAAACTTCATCAATCAATTTTTTAGGGATTGGCATAAATCTATCCTCATACCCTCATAACAGTAGGTATTTTTTTAATAATAAAAACAATATAGCAAAAATTATATTCAGCTGCAATAAATTAGTCGGTTCGTTCCTTCAAGTTGTTGGTGATGAAGACCGAGGCTTTGCCCAGTGCAGCTAGGGCATTTCATAAGAGCAATTTCATGGGCTTTTGCTTTTTTTAACCGCCCGGCCCTCGAAGAGGGCCTTGCCCGCCTACGGCGGATAAAATTACCGGGATTAGGGGGATACTTTTGCCCTAAAGCGATTCTCCTTGAGGGCAAACCCAAGCTGCTTCGCAGCATTTCCCTTGACCCCGGAGGAACAGGCTTCGTCCCAAAGAAATATGCTTCACATTTCACTGGATAAACATTCCACAGGGCGGAGGACGGCGTAAAGCTAAAAGGCAAAACCTTTGGGAAGCAAGAAAAAAATCTCAGTCGCGCGGACATCCACGGCATAGGGGACTTTTGGCATTCAATTCACCTTTTTGGGTTTGCAGTGACCAGCACCAAGCATCCAGGGACCAGAGACCAGAGACCAATATCACTGCACATGTCCTCCTATCTGCTCTTCGTCCAGCAATTTCATGCGCTGAAGGATTTCATCCCGGATGGTATCTATATCCTCGGTGCTTCCTAATATGCGGGGTGTAACAAGCAAAACTATCTCTGTCTTGTCCTTGCTCTTGCTCTCGGTCTTGAACAGCCATCCCAGGATGGGCAAATCGCCAAGGAAGGGAACCTTGTTAAGGGTCTTGCTGTCCTTTTCCGAGATTATGCCCCCTAAAAAGATAGATTGTCCGTTTCGGCATGAAACCTTGGTCTCGAGGCTCCGGTTCAGTATCAGGGGAGAATCTATGTTCGAGGTGGTGTTGGTCTGGGCCTCGCTTACCACCTGGGAAATCTCCAGGGTAACCATGTCCCTGGAATTTATGGTGGGTGTAACATGCAGGATTGTGCCCGTGGACCGGTATTGGATAGAACGGATAAGCCTCGTGGTGCCCTCCTCCTGTACATCTGAAGTGGTTTCGCTGGTAACCACGGGAACCTCCTGGCCTATATTGATGGATGCGGTCTGGTTGTCCCTTACGGTTAGATGGGGGTTTGAAAGTATTCGAATATCCGTATCCTTTGCCAGCATGCCCAAAAGTGCCTCGAATTTTCCCCTGGTTCTTAACAGGGAATAGGTTATGCCTCCTGCGGGCATTCCGAGATTTCCAAGGGTGGAAAGAGTGCCGGTATAATCACCTGTGTGTTTCAGGTACCACTCCATGCCGTACTGTAAATCGCCTTTAAGGGTTATCTCTGCTATGGTCACCTCTATCAATACCTGATGAGGCATTGTGTCTATCTGCTCGAGCAAGTCCTTTACTATCTTGTAATCACCGCTTGAGCAGTATATTATCAGGGCATTGCGGTTCTCATCCACCACTACGGACACATCCAGGCCGCTCAAATTTTCTTGCTGGCCGGGCGGCGAGGTAGAAACCACCATAGAAAATTCCTCCTGTTCCGCAGTAGATTTTTTAGATCCAGGGGCTTCCTGTCCCGCAGGCTGTTCTCCTTTCAAGGTTTCCTCCCTTAGAGATATCTCTTCCTTTCCGGCAGCCTCAAATGAAAGGGGAAGAATGGACTCAAGGATTTCCCCCAGGTCCGAAGCCCTTGCGTAGCGCGGAAAATACACGAAAAATTCCTTGCCCCGCTCGCCCGTGCCGGGCACGTCCAGAATTTTTCTCCAGTACCGAATGCGCTCAAGCCAGCCTTTCTCCCGGGAAAAGCAAACAAATGACCTCAGCCGAGGTATGGGAATCAGTGTAACTCCGCTGCGGGTGATATCTTTGGCAACCGGGATGCCCTCCGCCCTGAGAAGCTCCGTTATTTTTTGCAGGAATTCCTCCGTACTCCAGTAAGTAAGGTTTACCATGCCTATATGCCGGTCGGAGAAAAAGGGCCTATCGAACAACTGCACCATATTCAATATGGATTCTACGGCATTCTCCTCGCCTGTTACTACCAACAGGTCCGGATCCTCAATATGTGCAATCTCCGCCTTCAGGCCCCGATTTGCCTTGAATATAAGGTTCTTCAGCTCAGGTATCCTATCTCTCATGTATTTAATGGGTATTACCTGCATGAGGGCATGCGGGGTGTCCGTATCCGGAAGCTTTCTTCCCCACTGTATTGACGGAGAAGCAGCCAGGGGGCCTTTTCCTATCTTATACATACCGTTCTCATAAACAACCCAGATATTGTTTTTCCGCAGCAACTCAATGGATAGTTTATATAATTCGCCGAGGGTCAATTCCTCTTTCATGTTGATGTTCAAACTCGTCCTGGCACCTTTAACTCCATCTTCAACAATATAGGTGGAGTCCAGAAGCTCCCCGAAAAAGAAATGGATATAATCCGCGACCGGCATGTCCTCGATGGTCAGGCGTACCTTTTTGTCGCGGTCGAATTCCGCTCTTTCAGGCACCTCAAGCCCTGTCTCCGGTGCAGGGGAAGCAGGCTTGTACTTCTCCAGCATTTTAAAGGAGGGTTTTTCGGGCCTTTCTTCTTCCTCCCCTGCTTGGGCTTGCTTTTTCTCAGGTGGCTTTTGGGCCTGAATTCGAGGAGCTTTTTTGCCCTTATCATCTTTTGCGGGAAAGGCGGTCCTTTTATCCGAAGGCCCGGTGGTTACGCATCCCTGGGCGAGGAACAGGGAAAGAATTGCCAGGGGTAAAACAAGCCTGAATTGAAGCATTATTTTGCCGAATTTATTCATTTTTGTTTCCTCAATTTTGGGTTCCGGGTTCAAGGTTCAGGGTTCAGGGTTCAAGGTTTAGGGTTCAAGGTTCAAGGTTCAGGGTTCAAGGTTCAGGGTTCAAGGTTCAGGGTTCAAGGTTTAGGGTTCAAGGTTTAGGGTTCAAGGTTTAGGGTTCAAGGTTCAAGGTTCAGGGTTCCGGATTCACGGTTCAGGATTGATTTTTTTCTTCGTATTTCTTGAGGTAATTAATGAATCCCCTGATCCTCGCACGAGTTCGGCTTGCTTGTCCATAAACATCTTCAAATTCCTTGTCTGATATGTAGCCTTCATCCAATGCGACATAGAGTTCACTCTGTACTTCTGTGCAAGACCGCTTGGCATATCGTAAAAATCGTATAAACTCTGCATTCGTCTCAGAGTCAAATCCCTCGGCAATATTATGCATTGATGATCCAGCAGCATCTTGTATCTGTCTCTTGAGCCCGTAATCCTTTGCAAATCCCGGATTCTTTGTTAAGCGATACACTTCCTGAGTTAATTCTCGTGCAAGTTGCCATGCATCAATATCTTCAAACTGTTCAATCTTCATCTTTTTAACTTTGAACTATGAACCTTAGCGTTAATCAGGCATTGCTTTCCTCACGCAAAATTCCTTCCATTTGTGAAGCTTACTTTAGGCAATTCATCCACCACAATCTGCCACACAATCAGATTGACTATCTTGAAACCACCCGGCCCGCAAAGCGGGCCTTGATTACCGGGACTACTGAGATAATTTTGCCCTCAGTTGGGTCTTTTATTTCACCGCAGAGCCGCTGAGGGCGCTGAGAGGGCAAAACCTTGAGTGATATATACTGCTATTTCTTTTTAACCGCCCGTTCACTGCGCTCACTTGATTACCGGGATTAGGGGGATGCTTTTGTCCCTGGGCGACGGTCCCCAGGGACAAACCTCAGCTGCTTCGCAGCATGGCGGGAAAAAAGCCACCTTGCCTGTCCCTGGCATCAAGCAGAACTTTGCAGCAAGTATGGGCCATATAAAATGTTTCGTTTTTTGCCTTCTCGCCTCGGGCGAGATGAGGCTTTGCCCGCTGGGAGTATCGCCAGCGGGCAAATAATCCTGGTTATCCCGGTAATCAAGCGAC